>CAKSDR010000024.1 GCA_934446095.1 uncultured Eubacteriales bacterium
GAAACTGTGTTCCGATTCTCTCCATCTCTCCCAAAACAATATTTCTTCCTTTTTCATTCTTCATCCAGTTTTCTTTCGAAATACCTTGAGTGATTGCCGGACATACCAAAAACTCTGTTTCCGGAAATATATATTCAAAATACATTCTTGATCTGGCTGCATGAAATGCCTGGCACACAAGTATCGCTTTTTCCGGCATGCACTGATTCACATCTGTATCTTTTTCCAGTAAAATTCTGCTGTAAATTGCATTTTCGAAAGTAAATGTTGACTGCTTTTCCTGAATAATATCATTCTCATTTACATTGCAATCCAACAATACTGCTTTCAAAAAATCACTTTCCGTCTCATAGCTGCGACCGCAATATTTTTTTGGGGAAACCGCTCCTTCAAATCTTTTATTTAAAATACTATATTTACCGGATGCAATAATCTTTTTTGCATCTTCCGAAAAGCCGCTGTCACATGCGCTCTCGGAAAATGCAATCGCCGGATAAAGCACGCTCCAGAAATTCTTTCCTTCTCCCTTGCCGAGTATAATTCTTAAGGATTTATATTTGCCGGCAGGAAATTTTGAATTTTCAAGACTGCGCGTTGTATAAACCTTGTCGGAAAATTCGGCCCTTACCGGGTAATCATATCCGTGTTCTTTCAGAATCTGTGCGGTTTTGCATTTTATGTTATCAAGTTCGTTTGTTATTTTTTCGCAAACCTGCGCATGATCCGAACAATCGCTAACAGTTTCATTCAGATATTTCAAGACTTCGGCGTAAACTTCTTTTTTTGCATTCTGGTCATATTGGCTATCGGAATTTGCAAGCATATGAAATCTTACGGTTTCGCCGTATATTTCGTTTTCTCCCATAGCCGGAACCGCAGCATACGCTAAAAATGTAAAAGCAAGCGACAATACAAATCCTATAGCAATAATTAAAATTTTATTTTTTGTTGTCATAAAACCGCACCTCAGAAAAATTTTATGGTACAATTATTGACAAACGAAAAAAATTTATGCAATAGTTTCACATTCAAATGTTTTATATCCCAGATTTTCCAGTTTTTTTCCTGCTTCGGTTCGGTCTTTGGAACTTTTAAAAAAGCCGAAAACTGAAGAGCCGCTTCCCGACATTTCACATGCAAAAGAAAAATTTTGCTTCATTATTTCTTTTATTTTTGAAATATCCTCGCATTTTTTCTGACACACTTTCGAGAAAGAATTATATATCATCGGAAAAATTTTAGAGTTTTCGCCATTTAGAATGCAGTTTTTGACATACTCCGAATAATTGATTTCCGAAAAAACGGGGTCCGCGTCAAACGAAGAATAAACCTCGGAAGTTTTCATGCGGCAGTCGGGCACCGAAATAAGAGTACATATATTTCCCGCAGAAGGGAGTTTTAAAATATCGCATCCTCTTCCGTGCACATATGCGCATTTATATTTTTCAAGACAAAAATTTATATCCGAGCCGAGTTCTGATGCAATTTTATCAATTTCTTCGCTCGGCACACCCGGAAAAATCTCACGCAAGGCGTCAAGAACGCATGCGCAGTCCGAACTTCCTCCGGCAAGCCCTGCGCAATCGGGGATATTTTTTTCAATATGTATATTTATACCGAATTTGTCAAAAGTCGTTTCTTTGTACTTTTCAAAATACAATTTTGCGGCTTTATACGCAAGATTATCCTCTGCGGCGCATACGTCTTTTGAACACGCAAGACCGATTTTTCCATCGTATCTTTTTTCAAAAGTCAATGTATCGTGCAAGCTTACTTTATGCATAACGCTTCGGATTTCATGGTATCCGTCGGGGCGTTTATTTAAAATTTCAAGTGTAAGATTGATTTTTGCGTAGGCATTTTTTACAACAGTGCACATATTTTCACCGCAATCACTTTATTCCTTTTATAAATTCGTCTATGCGTTCAAGAGCCTTGTTGATATGATCAACGCTGTATGCGTATGACAATCTTGCAAAGCCTTCTCCGCTTTGTCCGAACGCGTCGCCGGGGACAATCGCTGCTCCCTTTTCATACAAAAGTCTTTCGCAAAACTGAGACGACGTCATGCCGAATCCGGAAATTTTCGGAAAGACATAGAATGCGCCCTCCGGTTCAAAGCATTCAAGACCGATATCCGACAAGCCTGAAAGTATAAGTTTTCTTCTCTGGTTATATGCGTCTTTCATATATTCAATATCTTCGTCGCCGTGTTTTAACGCTTCGATTCCGGCGTACTGGCTTGTCGTCGGTGAACACATGATGGCATACTGGTGAATTTTTAAAATTTGTTTTTTGATTTCGTCCGGCGCGCAAACATATCCGAGCCTCCAGCCTGTCATTGCATATGATTTTGAAAAACCTCCGACATATATGGTGCGCTCTTTCATACCCGGCAAAGACGCAAATGAAAAATGTTTTCTTCCATATGTAAGTTCGGCATAAATTTCATCAGACAAAACAAGTATATTTGTACCTTCAAGCACATGCGCGATTTTTTCAAGGTCTTCTTTTGTCATAATTGTTCCCGTAGGATTATTCGGGTACGGAAGTATTAAAAGTTTTGTTTTTTCGGTAATTGCATTTTTCAGTTCTTCGGGTGTAAGTTTAAACTTATTTTCGGCTTTTGTTTCGATAATAACCGGTTTTCCTCCCGTGAGAACCGTTATAGGTTCATAACAGACATATGACGGCTGCGGAATTATTACCTCGTCGCCGTAATTTACAACGGCTCTTATTGCAAGGTCAATAGCCTCGCTTCCGCCGACTGTCGCCACAATTTCGCTCTGCGGTTCGTATTTTAGACCAAAACGTCTGTACAGATATTCAGCAACAGCCTCTCTGAACTCCGTAAGACCGCTGTTTGAAGTATAGTATGTTTTTCCTTTTTGCAAAGAATCTATTCCGGCTTCCCTTATATGCCACGGGGTTTCAAAATCAGGTTGTCCTACGGTAAGGGAAACAACCTCTTTCATTTCGTCAAGAATATCGAAAAATTTTCTGATTCCCGACGGTTTTATTTCTTTTGCCCTATCGGACAAAACTTTATTATAATCTATCATCAGATAATATTTCCTCTCTCATCATGCTCCATAAGGCCATATTTTACACCGTTATCTTTATATTTTCTGAGTACAAAGTGCGTGCTCGTGGAAATTACCCCTTCAATCGGAGATAATTTTTCCGCAACAAAAAATGCAACTTCCTTCATTGTCTTTCCTTCAATCATAACGGCAAAATCAAAAACTCCGGACATGAGATACATATTTTTAACTTCGGGAAAAGCATATATTTTTTCCGCAATTTTTTCAAAACCTCTGTCGCGCTGCGGAGTTACCCTTAGTTCTATTAATGCGGAAACGTATTCCCTGTCGGTTTTGTCCCAGTCAATTAAAGTTCTGTAACCTACAATAACTCCGTCTTTTTCGAGAGTTGTTATCATGTCTTTTATTTCCCCGACTTCTTTATCAAGCATACGGGCTATATCTTTTGCGCTGATTCTCGGGTCTTCTTCGAGTAAATTTAAAATTTTTTTTGAAGTGTTATCCATTTGTTCTGTCCTTTCACGATAAAATATTTTTCAGAAAGTTATATAAAAAGCGGCCGAAAGCAGCCGCTCGTAATTCTGCAAACTCATAAAAAAACGCGGAGAAACCGTACATACTGTCTTTTTTACATATATTAAACATATATACAACTCCTCCCGAAAGTTTATTCTTTGATTTTATAATAACATATTTTTTTCGATTTGAAAAGACATTTTTTACAATATTATTCAAAAGTTACAGATCGTCCGCATCCTGAACCGGAACTTCATTGATCTGTTCCGGTCTTCCGGTATAACTTCCCATGGGGTCAGTGGCAGTGTCGCCCCTATAAAGTGAATTATAGTAGGAGTATAGTCTTTCGTCTGTCTTATATGGTTTTTCGGGTTTGCTGTCGACAATTTTTATGCGCGTCTTTTTAATTTCTTTTTTAAACTTATATTTTTTGTTATGAATGTTTTCCAGATTCATTTTTTTCGCTCCCTTCCGTAATTTTATTATCATAGCAAACCCGCGCGTTTATTCAGATTTTTTCTTAAAAAATAAAATAAATATTTTCCAAAAATAAAAACGGCACTGATTTTTCAGTGCCGTTTTTTTACTTCTTAAAAGTTACGGTTATTGTTGTGCCGACGTCAATTTCACTCTCAAGCGAAATTTCGGCATTATGATACATGGCGGCATGTTTTACAATGGAAAGCCCGAGGCCTGTGCCTCCGACCGACGACTTGCTTCGGCTCTTATCAACCCTGTAAAAGCGTTCGAAAACTCTGTTTTGATCCGCTTTCGGAATTCCGATACCGGTGTCGCGCACAGAAATTTTTACGTCCGAAGTGTCCTCGCTTATTACAATATCCACACGCCCATTTTCTTTATTGTACTTTATAGCATTTTCACAAAGATTATAGATCATTTCATCAAGAATTTGTCTTACGCCGTAAATATCAGCTTTTGCTCCGGCAAGATTTAGCGATACATTTTTTTTGCCGGCTTCGGGTTTCAGTCTTTGTATTATCTCTTCCGACAAACTGTAAAGATTCACGGTTTCAAAAACGAAATGACTATCCCTCTCGTCGAGTTCGGATATTTTTATAATATCGTTTACGAGCGAAATAAGCCTTTGCGCTTCCGTGTAAATTGTATTTGAAAAATCCGCAACCGTTTCAGCCGGCAGCGTTCCGCTTTTCATAAGTTCCGCAAATCCCGAAATAGAGGTAAGCGGAATTTTAAGTTCATGTGAAACGTTCGCGGTAAATTCGCGGCGTATCGTTTCGCGCTTTACGCTTTCGGTAACATCGAGTATGACAATTACGGCGCCTATCGTTTTTTCGTCTTTAAACACCGGATTTGCTATAAGATTATAGGTTTTATCTTCATTCTGCATCATATTTTCGGTTCTTTTTCCGGAAAGAACCGTATTTACGGTTTCTATAAACGTCTGGGTTCTGTTCAAGGCGAAAACGTTTCCGTCAGCATTTTTTACGTTAAACAGTTTTGTAACCGCGCCGTTATACGACAGCAGTCTTGCGTTTTTATCAATCACAAGAAATCCCTCACTCATATTTTCTGTTATGAGTTTAAATTCCTTTTGCATTCGGCTTGCCTTTTCAAGCTGCCGGTCTATTGTCTTTCTCTGGTTCATGATTTTACGCAAAAGCGGTGAGAGTTCCTCGTAAGTATTGCTGTTTTCCGGGTTGTCAAGGTCTATTGAATTTATGGGTTTTATAACGCTTTTTGAAACTCTTGAAGACAATACAAAAGACAATATGCTTGCAATTATAAGTATAAATACAAGCGGCTGTATAAGGCCTATTATAATAGAAAATATTGTATTTCTTTCTTCAGACACGCGCAGTACGCTTCCGTCGCTGAGTTTTTTCGCATAGTTTACGGTTTTTTTGGTCAGGGTATCTGAGTATCTTACGCAAAGCCCTGTTCCGTTCTCAAGTGCTTTTCTAAACTCTTCCCTGTCCGAATGGTTCCCGAGGCTGGCGATATCGGCTTTCGTATCCGCAACAACCGTACCGTCATGGGAGATAAGCGTTATTCTTTTATCGGCGCTGTCCGAAACCTTTTTTATATAACCTCCGCCCTCGTTTTCAACGGCGTACGCAATATAGTTCGCTTCGCTTTCAAGTTCGTTTTTTATCTGATTTTCAAACGACTCGAATAAAACTCCCGTAATCATAACAAGACAGCAAAGAACCACTACAATAGACGTAAAAAATGTAGATCTGAATATTTTTGATGTCATTCAATCACCTCAATCTTATAGCCGATATTTTTAACGGTGCGGATTTGTTCTCCCGCTTTTCCGAGTTTTGTTCTGAGTTTTCTTATATGTACGTCAAGGGTTCTCGACTCGTCATAATAATCTCCCCAGATTTTTGTCAAAAGAGTTTCTCTTGTAACAACTTTTCCTTTTGCGGACAACAACTCAAGCAAAAGCAGATACTCCTTATAAGATAAATTCACATCTTTTCCGTCGACTTTAATAATATGCTTTTCCGGGTTTACATAAAGAGAATTTACAATATATTCGGGACTTTTTTCACTCATTCTGCAAACGCGTCTCATAAGCGCTTTAACTCTTGACACAAGTTCTGTCATTCCGAAAGGTTTTGCGATATAGTCGTCTGCACCCATGTCAAGTCCCGCAACCTTATCATATTCGCTTCCCAAGGCTGTAAGCATTATAACCGGAACGGCAGATGTTGAAGAGTTTTGGCGGAGTTTTTTTAGAATTGAAAGTCCGTCTTCTTCCGGCAGCATTATATCGAGCATAATAAGTTCCGGAAGGGCCTTTCTCACCTCTTCCCAAAACTCGCTCGGACGATAAAAGCCCCGGACTTCAAAGCCCTCCTTTGCAAGGGCATAACTTACAAGTTTTCTTATGTTGTCATCGTCTTCGACCAAATAAATCATAAACCGTCACCAATACAATTTTTTATTTAATTGTATCATAAATTTATGTCTTTTTCAACAACAACAAATTCAGGATATTTTTTTGTGTTCCCCCGTGATGGAATATATAACCCATTCGGCGATATTTTCCGCATGATCTCCTAGGCGTTCAAAGTATTTTGCTATCATAAGAAGTTCAATAAGCGCTTCTGCGCTTTCGCGTTCTTCTTTTACGCCCGAAATAAGTTCATTTTTAACTTTTATAAGATGTCCGTCGACAATATCGTCATGACGAATAACGCTGTACGCGATATCAAGGTCGTTTCTTACAAAAGACTCAATGCTGTCGGTCACCATTTTTATAGTCGCGCGCGCCATATCGGCAATATGAACCTTACCGCTCATCCCGCTTTTGTTTACAAAGCACACAATTTCTGCGATATCAGACGCCTGATCGCCTATGCGCTCCATATCGGAAATCATTTTAAGAGCTGACGATATGGTTCTTAAATCCTTCGCGACCGGCTGCTGCTGGAGCAAAAGTTTCATGCAGAGATTTTCAATATCCCTTTCTTTTCTGTCAATATTTCTGTCAGTTTCAAACACTCTTTCTTTTAACGATTCGTCGTTGTCGATAAGATACTTTGCAGCTTCGGAAATTGCCTGCTCGCACAAGGCACCCATGGTAATAAGTTCCGTATTTAAGTGCATGAGCTGCTCGTCGAAATGATTTCTCATTATCCAAACCTCCCTGTTATATAATCTTCCGTACGTTTGTCGCCGGGAGAAGAGAACATTTTCTCCGTGTCGTCAAATTCTATTATTTCGCTAAGGAGAAAAAATGCCGTTTTGTCCGCAATTCTTGCTGCCTGCTGCATATTATGCGTAACCATGATTATTGTATATTTTTCCTTAAGTTCAAGAGCCAAGTCCTCGATTTTTGAAGTGGAGATCGGGTCAAGCGCGCTTGTCGGCTCGTCCATAAGCAAAACTTCGGGTTCCACGGCAAGAGCCCTTGCAATACACAATCTTTGCTGCTGACCGCCGCTCATCGACAGAGCGCTTTTTTTGAGCCGGTCTTTGCATTCGTCCCAAATTGCAGCCTGCTTTAAAGATTTTTCAACTATTTCATCAAGTTTGATCCTTGACTTTATTCCATGGATTCTGGGACCATACGCAATATTATCATAAATACTCATTGGAAAAGGATTCGGCTTTTGAAATACCATTCCGACGCGCTTGCGAAGAAGCGTAACGTCAATGTCGCTGTAAATGTCGGTGCTGTCGAGAGTAACCTTGCCTTCTATTCTGCAGCCCTGCACAAGGTCGTTCATGCGGTTAAGCGTTTTTAAAAAAGTAGACTTTCCGCAGCCCGACGGTCCTATAAGCGCCGTGATTTCATTTTTATTGATTTCGGTATTTATGTTTTTGAGAGTATGGTTCGTATCATACCACAAATTGAGATTCTCGGTCTTTATAATCGCACTCATGTTTTTATTTCTCCTTTTTCAAAAACTTTGCCGAAAGTTTTGCCGCGATATTTATAATAAATGTAAGTACCAAAAGTATTGCCGCAATTGAAAAGGCAATATCAAATTCTCCGCGTTCCTTTGCGTACATATACAAGGAAACCGTAAGCGTTGAGCCTGCTTTATTCGGACGGAAAAATTCAAAAAATCCTATTATCTCGTTCGCCATTCCCGCAGTAAAGAGTAATGCTGCGCTTTCTCCGACAATTCTTCCGACAGACAAAATGCATCCCGTGACAATTCCGTCGATTGAAGATGGGAGAACTACCGTCTTTATCATATTCCACTTTCCGCTTCCGAGTGCAAGGGAGCCTTCCCTGTAACTGTCGGGAACAACTTTTAAACTTTCCTGCACCGTTCTTATAATAGTCGGAAACGTCATGATAACAAGAGTCATGGCGCCGGCAAGCAAACTTGTGTCGAAAGACAAAAACTGCGCGAAAATCAGCATTCCGACAAGTCCGTAAATTATTGAAGGAATTCCCGCAAGCGTTTCGGTTGCAAGTTCTATCACATGCACAAGTTTTTTGTTTTTTGCGTATTCGTTAAGATATACGGCGGCGCCGACCCCCAGCGGAAGAACTATTATTATAGTCATTATTATAATGTAAACGGTATTTAAAATATTCGGAAGTATTCCGACAGTGTCGTTTACAAGGCTCGGCTTTGAAGTTAAAAACTTTCCCGTTATACCGGGTATGCCCCTGAAAAGAATGTACCCTATAAGAAAAACCAGAAGAAGAAGCACCGCAAGGGTTGCCGCATACATAAACATCTTTACGACAGCATCTTTTGTTTTGCGTTTTTTAAGTATGTTTTTTTCCATGCGTTCAACCCTTCTTTTTAATGGCATTAAGTATCAGGTTTATAATAAGAATGAATATAAACAACACAAGTGCAATCGAGAACAGCGCTTTGCGCTGAAGTCCCGAAGAATATGACATTTCAGACGCAACGGCAGTTGTAAGAAATCTTACGCTTCCGAAAATTTTCGGCATGTTCGGAACATTTCCGGACACCATCATTACCGCCATTGCTTCTCCCATAGCCCTGCCTATTCCGAGCACGACCGACGTGAATATTCCGCTTTTTGCCGCGGGCACAACTATTTTAAACACCGTTTCCGTCTTTGTGGCGCCAAGCGCAAGAGAACCTTCCTCATACTCTTTCGGAACTGCTTTTAACGCTGTTTCGGATACTGAAATTACAGAAGGCAAAATCATTACCGAAAGTACGATTATCGCTGAAAAAAGATTCGCGCCGTCAGGCAGATTGAAAGCCTTTCTCACGGCAGGAACAATAACTATCATTCCAACAAGTCCGTATACTACCGAAGGGATTCCCGAAAGGAGTTCTACTGCGGATTTTAAGACAGCCCCAACTTTTTTATTCGCAAATTTTGCAATATACACAGCGCACATAATTCCTATCGGCACGCCGATAAGCACGGCTCCGAAAGTTCCGGCTGCGGAACTTGCTATAAACGGAAGAATTCCGTATAAAGGGGTGCCGGAAGTCGGCGCCCAAACTTTGCCGGAAAGAAATTTTATTATTCCTATTTCTTTGATTGCAGGCGCTCCCCAAATAACCAAAAACAATGTTATGATTATTATAAAAGCGAGCGCCATAAGGCCGCATAAGGTGAATATTATATTCATGGACCGTTCTGCGGCCTTAAGTCTGCCGTTTTTCATCTTCTATCAAATCCTTACCGTATTACAGGAATTGCTCCCGCTTTTTCAATAATTCCGTCAGCCTTGCTGCTTGTGGCAAAGTCGAAGAATTTCTGTGCTTCGCTGCTGAGTTTTTCGCCTTTCTTTGTTACGAATACGAAATCCCTCTGAATTTTATATTCTCCGGACTGGATTGTATCCTTTGAAGGGAAAACATTTTCAACGCTCAGTGTTTTTACAGTATCTTTTACCGACGCAAGCGAAACATATCCTATCGCGTTCGGGTTGCCGGCTACCGTCTGAATTACATCTCCGGTTGACGTAAGTTCCTGCGAATATGTGCATTTGTCTTTTGTTCCGGTTATTGATTCAAAGCCGTCTCTTGTGCCGGAGGCTGCTTCTCTTCCGATCGGCACTATCGGAGCGTCTTCTGCACCGAGTTCTTTCCAATTCGTAATTTCACCGGTATAAATTTTTGAAATATCATCCATGCTGAGATTTTCAACAGAGTTTTCCGGGTTTACAATAATTGCAATTCCGTCAATCGCAATAACTGTCTGGTCAAGAGTTTTAAGTTCTTCTTCCTTTAAGTCCCTGCTTGAAAGACCGATATCGCATCTTCCCTCGGATACTGCCTGAATTCCGGAACCGGAACCCGTAGGATTATATGTTACCTTAACCGAATTGTTGTCCTGTCCGTAAGTTTCAATCAAAAATCCTATTACTTTTTCCATTGAAGTCGAACCGTCCGTGGAAACTGTCTTAGTATTTTCTGAACATCCGGCAAATACAAACAATGAAAGCACTGCCGCCAAAACTACTGAAATAATTTTTTTCATTAAAATCACTCTCCAAAATTAATTTATTTTTTCTTTGCACCTAAATTATATACTTTTCAATGTAAAGTCTAAAAGTCAATGTATGTTAATTGTAGGTTAACATATTTTCCCATATACAAAATTCAGACGGACAAAGTTTTTTGTCCGTCCGTTTTGTATTCGGATTTTAATACATTCCCTCGGTTGTGCCGGTGCCTGTTCCGTTTGAATAAGCCGAACCGTATACGTTGTTCATGCCGGAATCAAAATCCGTTCCGGCAGGATCCTGCATATTTGAGTCATTGCCATATGCGAAGTTGTCAGACGCATTTCCCGTATTTGTTCCTCTATTATATTCGTCGGTATTCGAGTATTCGCCGCTGCATGACACAAGCAAAACTGCAAGGATAGCCGCCGTAAATATCAACAAAAATTTTTTCATTTTAATTCTCCCGTTTTTTTTAAAGACTTTATATTTACAAGTCTTCGCTTATATTCTGTGCGGTTTTCCGAATTTTTTGCATAAATTATATTTCCTTATAAGTGTATTTTAAACATAAATAAAAAAATTTTACATAAAATATAACAAACAAATACCTGCGAAAGGACATTTCAAAAAATGAAAAAATTTTTAGTCTGCCTTTTATCGTCAGCATTTTTATCCGGATTCGGCGTTTTGGCGGCAAGTACACCTTCTGCCGTGCTTCAAACCATAAAGGCCGGCGAAACCATGAATTTAAACTCTTCCTCCGCCTGTCTTATGGAATACTCAACAGGCGAAATTCTCTTTGAAAAAAATTCGGAAGAGCATTTCGAGCCGGCTTCAGTTACAAAAATCATGTCGGTTTTGCTTATAGAAGAAGCCCTTGACAACGGTTCTTTGAAAAAAGACGACATCGTTACCGCAAGCAATTACGCCGCAAGTATGGGCGGATCTCAGATATGGCTTGAATACGGAGAACAATTTACCGTCGATGAAATGCTGAAAGCAATAATGATAGTTTCCGCAAACGACTGCACCGTCGCTATGGCAGAACACCTTGCCGGAAGCGAAGAAACTTTTGTTGCTATGATGAACGAACGCGCAAAGGAACTTTCCATGAACAATACGAATTTTGTAAACTGCACGGGACTTCCTGAAGAAAATCATTACTCGTGTGCAAAAGACATCGCCATTATGACGCGCGAACTTTTAAAGCATCCTGATATTTTGAATTATACGACAATATGGATGGATTCACTGCGCAACAATACAATGGGACTTGTAAATACCAATAAACTTATTCGATTTTACAAAGGTGCGACCGGTATGAAAACAGGATATACCCAAAGCGCCGGATATTGCCTTTCGGGGACCGCACAGAAAAACGATATGCAGCTTATAGCCGCCGTCATGAAAGCGGAATCTTCGGATAAAAGATTCGAAGACGCAAAAAAACTTCTCGATTACGGATTTGCAAATTTTACCGTTTTCAATATTGATGACATGCCGCTTGACCCGATTCCCGTAAAAGGCAGTTCAAAAGCAAGTGTAAATATCAAAAATATTACATCAAGTGTGCTTTTGCCCAAAGGAAAAGAAAAATCCGTTGAAACGGTTACATCTCTTCCGGAATATTTGACGGCACCCGTGCACTGCGGCGACGTTATCGGAAGCATAACATACGCTGTTTCCGGCGAAGAAATTGCAAAATCCGATATAATTGCGGCAGAAGACGCGGAAAAAATTACTTTTACGGAAATTTTTCTTAATATTTTAAAAAAAACCGTCATGATTCGATAAAAAGATATTGAAAGATTTTGCAAATTGATTTATAATATGTAGTTGTATATCATTTTTGCGAAAGGATCTTTAAAATGCCGATAAAATGTAACTCTGAATATTTAAAAAAATTTATTTCCGAAGATGAAATCCATTCTTTTCTTCCGAAACTCGCAGCTGCTCACGACACACTCGTTAACAAAACGGGCGCCGGAAACGATTTTCTGGGCTGGTACGATCTCCCGTATAACTACGACAAAGACGAATTTTCAAGAATAAAGGCTGCTGCCGAAAAAATAAAAAAAGATTCCGACATACTTATCTCTATCGGAATCGGCGGTTCGTATCTCGGAGCAAGAGCCGCTATCGAGTTTATCTGCGGTCCTTATTATAATCAGTTATCAAAAGATACTCCCGACATATACTTTGCCGGAAATTCAATAAGTTCTTCATCTGTTTTGAGTCTTTTGAAGATCTGTGAAGGCAAAGATGTATCTATAAACGTAATTTCAAAATCCGGAACAACAACAGAACCCGGAATTGCTTTCAGAATATTTAAAGATTTTCTTATAGAAAAATATGGCGAAAAAGAAGCATATAAGAGAATTTACATTACAACAGACAAGAAAAAAGGCAACCTTAAGAAATTTGCCGATGCAAACGGATGCGAAACTTTTGTTATCCCGGACGATGTGGGCGGCCGTTTCTCGGTTCTTACCGCATGCGGACTTCTTCCGATCGCAGTTGCCGGAATAAATATTGACGATATCATGAAAGGCGCGCGCGATGCCGCAGATTCGCTTAAAGAATGTGATATTGACAAAAATGACGCCTATAAATATGCCGTTATGAGAAATATATTGCTCGGCAAGGGCAAAGTTATGGAGATTATGGCATGTTTTGAACCTGCATATCAGTATATGAACGAATGGTGGAAGCAACTCTTCGGCGAAAGCGAAGGCAAAGACGGAAAAGGCATTTTCCCAAATTCGGTGATATATTCAACAGACCTCCACTCACTCGGACAGATTATTCAGCAGGGTCAGAGAAACATTTTTGAAACTGTTGTGGATATTAAAAAATCGAACGGTCATGTTACTATCCTTGAAGATGAACACAACATCGACGAAATGAATTTTCTTGCCGGCAAAGACATGGAATTTGTCAGCCGTCAGGCCTTTCTCGGTACGCTTTTTGCTCATATCGAGGGTGGGGTTCCGAATATTGTTTTGGAACTTGACAGCAGAAGCGAATATGATTTCGGCTATATGGTGTATTTCTTTGAAATTGCCTGCGCGGTATCCGGATATATTCTCGGCGTAAATCCGTTTAATCAGCCCGGAGTTGAGGCTTATAAGAAAAACATGTTCGCACTTTTAGGCAAACCCGGACCCGAAAACGACAAAAGAAGACAAGAACTTTGCGATATGATGAAAAGTTTTAACTGAAAATTTAAAATTTTGCAGTATACGCTCTTTAGCGCAATACAAAAAGCAAGCGGATAACGCTTGCTTTTTGTTAATTTTGAACAAATTTCATTATTTATTTCAATATTTATTGCTTTTTTTGATAAATCATATTATAATATATATAGAAACAATATAATTGTTTAATAATTCTACTGGGAGGTAACTATTATGATTAAAATTTTTTCAGGACTTAAAGGCTCGGGAAAAACAAAACACTTGATTGAAAAAGTCAACAGTGCCGCTGAGGTTTCACATGGCAACGTTATCTGCATTGAAAAAGGAAATAAACTTATTCACGAAATTAAATATAACGCAAGACTTGTCGACACTGATATTTACCATATAACAAAAGCTGATTCCCTTTATGGCTTTGTAAGCGGAATTCTTGCAGGAAACTATGATATTACCGATATCTTTATTGATTCGGCTCTTAAAATCTGTGAAAACGACGTTTCGGAATTCGAAAAATTTATTTTACACTTGATTCCGATTCTTGAAAAATCAAATGCTAATCTTACAGTTACCGCCTCAATTGAAACAGAAAAATTGCCTGAATCATTAAAAGCATTTCTCTAAAAAATATATTTTTACATAAATTATACCGGAAAGAAAAACTTTCCGGTATTTTTTATTTGTATTTATAGTTTGCATGAACCGCGCGCAGCCTGCTAAGTTTCCTTGCCATTCTTTCCCTTGCAAGGCGGTGCTCCTGAAGACTCCGTTTCTGAAGCAGCGCTTCTTTCGCCTCGTCTGCCGCGATTCTCGCACGGTTTTCATCTATCTCTTCCGGTAACTCGGCCGTTTCCGCAAGTATCAGCACTTCATTATCTTCGACTTTCACAATTCCGTTTGATACAACGGCAATTATTACTTTTCCATCCGGATCTTCATATTTCAGTTCTCCTGGCAGTATCGCGGATATCATATTGCTGTGATGCGCCATAATTCCATATTTCCCCGAATCCGTCTGTACTACAAGTGACCTGCACTCGCCGTCATAAAATGGTCTGTCGGGAGTTAATATTCTCAGATGGAACATGTTCATATTTTATCGCCCGTCCTTTTTATCTCCTCATACTTTCTAAGTGCGTCGTCAAATGTTCCGACATTGAAGAAAGCATTTTCCGGAATATCGTCCGCTTTACCGTCAATAATTGCTCCGAATCCTTTTATTGTTTCGGTTACAGGCACATAAACCCCCGCAATGCCGGTAAACTTCTGTGCAACATGAATCGGCTGCGACAAGAACTTTTGTATTTTTCTTGCTCTGCTTACTATAATCTTGTCATTATCGTCCAATTCATCCATTCCCAGTATTGCAATTATATCCTGCAGTTCGCGATATTTCTGCAATATCTGCTGAACTTTCCTTGCAACTTCGTAATGTTCTTTGCCGACAATATCTTCATGCAATATTCTCGAGGTGGATTCAAGCGGATCTACCGCCGGATAAATTCCCTGCTCCGAAATTTTTCTGCTTAATACAGTCGTTGCGTCAAGATGAGTAAATGTTGTTGCCGGCGCGGGATCCGTCAAATCGTCCGCAGGTACATACACCGCCTGCACAGACGTTACCGAACCGTCTTTTGTGGAGGTAATTCTCTCCTGAAGTTCACCCATTTCCTGCGCAAGTGTAGGCTGATATCCCACGGCCGACGGCATTCTTCCGAGCAGCGATGACACTTCGCTTCCTGCCTGCACAAATCTGAAAATATTGTCTATAAAAAGCAATACGTCCTTTTTCTCCGAGTCACGAAAATATTCAGCCATTGTAAGACCTGAAAGAGGCGTACGCATACGCACTCCGGGAGATTCGTTCATCTGTCCGAAAACAAGGGCTGTTTTGTCAATAATTCCGCTTTCCTGCATTTCTTTCAGAAGGTCATTGCCTTCTCTTGAACGTTCCCCGACGCCCGCAAACACCGAATATCCGCCATGCTCTGTCGCAATATTATGGATAAGTTCCTGTATAAGAACAGTCTTTCCTACGCCGGCACCGCCGAACAACCCGATTTTCCCGCCTTTCGGATACGGTTCAAGCAAATCTATAACTTTAATGCCTGTTTCAAGTATTTCCGTTATCGGTTTTTGGTTTTCAAACGATGGGGCTTTCCTGTGTATGCTCCAGCGATTTTTGCAGTTCACTTCCCCTTTTCCGTCTATAGGCTCTCCGAGAACATTGAAGACCCTTCCGAGCGTACATTTTCCGACAGGAACACGAATCTCTCCGCAGCAAACCGCCGCCATTCCGCAGCAAAGCCCTTCTGCCGGCGTGAGCATAATACAGCGAACACAGTTATTTCCTATATGTGAAGCAACCTCCATTACATAAGTTTTGCTGCCGTCAGCAACGCTTAGCACTTCTTTTATTCTCGGAAGATTGCCATCCGGGAAAACAACATCTGCAACACATCCGGAAACTTTTACAATCTTGCCTGCTGTCATACCTCATGTCCCTCCTCTGTGAAATTTTGATTTTGGTACTTTGCTCCCATCGATACCTCTGTAATTTCCTGGGTAATTACATTCTGACGCATATGGTTATATTCAAGCACCATTTTTTTCATCATTTTCTCTGCATTTTTATTAGCATTATCCATAGCATTCATTCTGCAGTTCTGCTCGCAGCAAAAACTGTCAATCAATGCGCTGAATATAAAACCTTCTACATATCCGGGTATTAAATTTTCAAGCACGTTTTCAATAGACGGCATGAATTCAAAAGGAGATTTTACTTTTTTTTCATCTTCCGGCGCTGCCGTAAACTGCGATTTATGGAATGGCAAAAGTCTTGTGGTATTAACGCTCGTGCTGACTCCGTTTTTGTAGTCAGTATAGATAACATATATTTTTTTTATTCTGCCCGAGCAAAACTCATCTATCAGTATTGCCGAGATTTCCCTTGCGCGGCGAAAGGTCGGATTTTGGGCAGTATAAAGAAAACTTTTTTCAATAGATATCCCATGCGACAGAAAATATTGTCTGCCATATTCTCCGACAACAAAAAGTTTTGAGTCGGCATGTTCCGAAAGCAGTCTTTCCGCTTCTCTTATAACATTCTGATTATATGCTCCGGCGAGCCCTTTGTCTGCAGTTATTACAAGGTACGCATATGTTCCGTTTGAACTTTCTTCCGTGTTGTCAGGATAAAAATATCGGCTCTGTATATCGCTGACAGTCCTGAAAATACGCTTGATTTCTCCCCTTACGGCAGTAAAATACGGCAGCGTAAGTTCATATTCCCTTTTTGCTTTGCGCAGTTTTGCGGAAGATATTAAATACATAGCATTGGTTATTTTTTTTGTTTCTGCAATGCTGTTTATATGTTTTCTTATTTCTTTTGCGCTTGTCATATTATCACTTTTTCCATTCTCCGGATATATAATTATCCGCAGTTTCAATAATAAAATTCTTATCTTCTTCCGACAATTCTTTCAAGGTTTCGATTTTATCGCAAATACTGTAATAATTTTCTCTGAAATATGAAAGTATACTGTTTTTAAATTCGTCCGCTTCTGAAAGCGGGATATTCTGCAACCGTTTATTAAGTCCTATCACAAGCAGTATTACCTGTTCATACAGTTTCAATGGACAGTTTTGTTTCTGACAAAGCATTTTCATAAGACTCTCGCCGTACAGCAACTGGTCTTTCGCAGTCTTGTCAAGGTCGCTTGCAAATTGGGTAAATACTTTCATTTCGCGATACTGAGCCAAATCAAGCCGCACAGAACCCGATGCTTTTTTCATGGCGTCAGTCTGAGCATCTTTTCCGATTCTTGATACTGACAATCCGACATTTACCGCCGGTCTTTGTCCGGAGAAAAACAACTCTGTTTCAAGAAAAATCTGTCCGTCAGTTATTGAAATTATATTCGTCGGAATATATGCGCTGACATCCCCGTTCTGAGTTTCAACTATCGGAAGAGCCGTCATGCTTCCGCCGCCTTTTTCCAAACTTAAATGAGCCGACCTTTCAAGAAGTCTTGAATGAAGATAAAATATATCGCCGGGATAAGCTTCCCTTCCGGGGGCACGGCCCAAAAGCAAACTCAGCGTTCTGTAGGCAACCGCATGCTTTGACAAATCGTCATACACGATAAGAACATCTCTGCCCTTATCCATAAAATACTCTCCCATTGCGCTTCCGGCATTCGGAGCAATGCATTGCATCGGCGCCGACTCTCCGGCAGACGCATTTACAATGATAGTATATTCCATGGCGCCGTGTTTTTTTAAAGTATCGGCAACAGATGCAACAGAACTTGATTTTTGTCCGATTGCAACGTAAATGCAAACCACGTTTTTACCTTTTTGGTTAATAATAGCGTCAACTGCAATTGCGGTTTTTCCTGTCTGACGGTCACCAATAATAAGTTCACGCTGACCTTTGCCTATCGGAAACATTGAATCAATAGTCAAAATTCCCGTCTCCATAGGAGAATTTACACTTTCGCGGTCAATAATTCTCGGAGCGGGATTTTCAATTGACCGATATTCATCGGACGCTATATCTCCTTTTCCGTCAATCGGTTCTCCGAGAGCATTTACAATTCTTGAAAGAAACGCGTCTCCGACCGGAACACCCGCTGTTTTATACGTGCGAAAAACGGGGCTTCCCTGCATAATGTCCGAATCATCTCCGAATATTATGCAGCCGATTTCATCAGCGCTTAGGTTTTGCACCATTCCCTTTATTCCTGATGAAAATATTAAAATTTCACCATATGCCGCATCAGTAAGTCCTGATACGTTCGCAATACCGTCGCCTATGGACTTTACAATTCCGGTTTCATAAGGAACAACTTCCGGGTTGAAGTTTTCAACTGTTTCCCTGATAAGAGGAATTATATTTCCTTTTGAAGTTTCTTTGATTCTTTCAGAAATTTTTTCTTTAAGTTTTTCAACCCTGCCGGGCACAGTCCAGTCATACACATCGCAGCCGACCTTGAGTTTAAAACCGTTTTCTATATTTTCGTCTTTTTTCCATTCAAATTCTATATTTTCTCCGTATTTTTCCCTCAGAAAATCACAGAATTTTTCTGTCTGATAAGGTTCCGGAGATATTTTTGAATATAATTCGGCAATAACTTTGCCGCTGTATTTTTTTTCGGAACTCATTTTTTATCTCCCGGTTTTACAGAATCCACTCCGGCTGCTGCTGCAATGATTTTTTCAGCGATGGTCATTCCCATTATTTTTCCTCCTCCCGGTTCAGAGAAGCGATCAGGCCGCCCTGGTTCAGTATGTTCTGCATATATTCCGGCAGTTTCGTGCAGGAATACGTTTTCCCGTTGGCTTCAGCTGTTCCTTCTGACATATGAAGGATCATCGTATCGCCGGTCTTTACTTCATCAGGAAGGTCCTTACAGACGATAGCAGGAAGTCCGATATTGATGGCATTCCGAAAAAAGATCCGGGCAAAGGATTTGGC
>CAKSDR010000025.1 GCA_934446095.1 uncultured Eubacteriales bacterium
CAAAATCTCTGGACTTCCGCACCAACCTGTGGTACTGTTGTGTACTGCAAAGGAGGTGCGAATATGGCACGAATAACGATTGAAGAAGTTTACAACGGCGAAAAGTACGGCGTGATGAGCGCGGCGTTGGCAGAGTATCTCGCAAACGGTCGTCCGGCAGAGTACGACGAACGAACTTGGGTGGAGATGCTGATCGTCAAGCATGCGCTGATCGCAGCGGACAAAATGAAATCAGAGGGCGACTCGATATCGGGAATGACCGATGCTGAGTCGTCCTCTTCTTATGTGAGGTGGGATGAACATGACAACGCTTGAAGATCTGTACTACGGCAACATCAGTCCGTGCGAGCGTGATATGAAGCGTGGATCGCGGATGGATAAACTGGTGAAGCTCATCTACAAGAATGAAGAAAGCCTCATGTCCACACTCACCGAACAGCAGAAAGAAACCTTCGAAAAGTTCAAAGACTGCCAAAGTGAGATCTGCGACCTCACTGCTCGTCAGGCGTTCACCGATGGATTCATCCTGGCGACCAGAATCATGGTCGAAGTCATGGACGGTATGGAAACGATGGAAGAGATATAACCTCTTCTGCCGTGGGTGCGGCCCGGTGCCGCGCCCTTTACCTTTTGCAAAAAATAGTGTAAAATAGTATTGACTCTGACGTAACGTTATAGTGTATACTCCTATTCGTGAGGTGAAGATATTATAACACAAATTTGCGGAATTTTCAATATATCAGGCTTATTTAATTTTAATGTTACAGTCGGCATATTTAAACTTTATCTTATTACAACCGCCCGTGTCGCCTCTTAACATTTTCTTCTGCAACCTTTTCAATATAGCTTTCATAGCAGTCATTATACTCTCCGCCGGCAATGAGGTTTTGCTTTTCAATGCTGACGGCTAATTTGAAAATCATATCAACCAGTCTGTCACTATGTCTTTCGATTGTGCAGTCCACCGCCTGAACTAAAAGCTTATTTATGTATGTGCCGATGCTGTCTGTTTGAAGTTTGGCAAGGTATTCTTCGATTGCCTCGTTGCAGAAAGAGCTTTCGCTTTTGTAGCCGAGCGTTTTGACATAATTCTTAATTGCTGCCTGAACCTCCGGTGTTACATTAAAGGTCATCTTGACTTTTTTATTTGTATTTTTCATTACCATCAACTCCTTTATATTCCGTGATGAATACCCATTGACGCATCACGGCGGTATTCTTTTGCTTTATCCTTTGAATCCACAATGGATTTTGTGAACCCCTCGTTTATATCTTGCTCGATTGATTGCTCAAACACTTTGCAAAGATTAAATACAATGTCCCCGAAAACAATATTTGCTTTTTCTTTATCGATATATAAATCGTTCTGTCGGCTGACTTTCAAGGCTGATTTCAGCACGGCATTTTCTATTCGTCTTTGAAAGTTTTTGTTAATTTCAAGCGGTCCAAAGCATTTTTCCGGCTCCTTATAATAATATCTTAACCGAGTTAATTCAACCAGACACCACTGCCGATACAATTCCTGCAAATTGTCATCTTGGCAGACAACTTTTACAACTGTATCGACTTTTTCTTTTTGGTCTTTAGATAAGAATTGATAATTTTTCTTACCCTTATATCCATCAAGTGAGAATTTTAATTCATTAAGTTTTTCCGCGAACTCAGCACTCGGTTCGCCAATATTTATTTCAAAACCATCTACCGTTTTCTTGACCTCATCAATGATTTTATCTCGGAGTGATTGTCTTTCATCATAGATTTGTTTCAGCTCGTCCTTGAATATAGTTTTGGTGAACATATCTTTGTACTGATTGTAATTCTTTTTTGAAATAAATTCACCGCCCGGGTTCTTATTAAAGACAATTAAGTGCATATGGTAGTGACCTTCCGCTTTATGAAATGCTCCGTACCATTTTAAATTATCGGCAGAAATTTTATGATAGTATGCTATTTCAAACTGTTTTGAACGAACCAAATTCCGCCAAGCTTCGGGTGTATCATAACCAAGTCTTTCGGCATCTTCTTGCCGCAATGATACAACTTCTGTCCATACAATTCCTTTGTGGTTGTATATTTCCTTTGACGCTTTTTTCAAATCAACATAATCCTCCTGTCCGAACAGACCGTGTTCACCAAGCTTAACAACTCCCGGCCTTTCGGCAGCGTATTGAACGAACACTTCCGATCTTTTGGTGTTAATTGTTTTATCAACTCCCTCTCTTTTTGCAATGTAATTTGTGAATTTTTCACCGACAGATTTACCGCTTAAAAAGTATTGTGTCCTTACTACAACTTTACTCATCTTATCACTCTCCATTCACGCACCTGTAACAGCACCTGTTTTTATCCGCCAACACCGCAGTTTTGGACGCTTACAACACCAAATCAGCACTGCAAGATGCATTTTATATGTTCTCCGCCGGGCTTGACACGGCGATGTAAGCTCGCCCGGGAAGAATAACGCACCGGGCTTTATCCTGTCTTTATCATTTACTGCGATAAACCTCACCCGGAATTGAGTTTAATATCTCCAAATTCCATAGCTGTAATTTCATCTGCCGTGTATCGCAACGCATTATACAAAGCGGTCACTATATACGGAACAGGATTTCTGACTTTGGTTTCAACTTTTCCGCCTATAATTTCTCTCGGCATATTATTATCTACATATGCGATATGTTCATAGCTGATATTTTTCAACCGCTTGCGGACAATTTCATGCGGAATATTTTCTCCGCAAACTGAAATAAATTTTGAATTAAACATAATTTCAATTACCGATTCAAAATTCTTTTTCACCTGTCCCTCAAGATTATATGTTTCAGCTTGTTCCATCAAATCCTTTATTGATGACAGATGATTATTATTAAAATATTTAATATTATTATTTGAATATTTATTGCGGTCGTCTGACACACCGCCTGTGGCTTGCGATGGATAACCGGACAAGTCATCAGACACACAAGAGGTCGTACTTGAAACAACCTCATCAGATTTTTCTGCGTCCTGCAAGGCAGTCTTTTCACACACCACATAAAGATTGGAACTTGCACTGCCATTATCTTTCATACGTTTTTTCTTTTTGATAAGCCCAAGCTCCGTTAAATGCTTAATTGAATTTTTAACCTTTGTTTCGCCTATACCGATTTTAGCGGCAATTGTGCTGTATGACGGGAAGCATATGCCTTCGTCATCAGACAGCATTAAAAGGTAGCTTAACACCCGATATTCAAAGCAGTCAATCACTGTGTTTGTGATGTGTTTGTTTAGTATAATCGTAAAATTTTCAGTATATAATTTCATAAAAAATACACCTCTGATGAAGATTTTTATTTCTTCACCGAGGTGTATCAAGCATTAGGATCTGGTGTCAACGACGTGGGAGTTCAAGTCTCTTCGGGCGCACCAAAAAGCACTTATAGGATAATGACCTATAAGTGCTTTTTGTTTTTTAAAAATATCTTAATTATATATGATTAAGCATATTATTATGATTAATCATTCTCTTACTTGGCAATTTTACACACAGCAGCATACAGTATCGAGTTATATTCATCGCGGATGCGTTTCATTCTTTATTATTATAATTTTTACAAAATCATTTCAAAGTTTCAATCCAATCGGCAACATCACTTTCACCCGCACCCGAACGAAAACGCATACCGTCCTGCCAATTACCCGTACCTGCCATTTCGCTGAGAAGTTTTCCGCTTTTGTCAAGGCCTGAGCTTGCGGAGGTGCAGAACGTGCAGAACGGAATTACTGTTTTGCCCGAAAAATCATTGTCTTTTACAAAACTGTTTACGGGTCAAGCCGCAATACCCCACCATATAGGATATCCGATAAACACCGTGTCATAATCCTCCAAATTCGGAATGGTTGTGCTTACAAGTTCAATATCCTTTTGCTTTCGTCCTCGTGTTCCGCATTTACACGGCTGGAACTATCGGTCCAGTTAAGGTCGGCATCAGAATATTTATCTACCGGTTCAATCTCAAAGATATCTGCATTTGTGGCATCTTTAATATAGTTTGCTATTTTTTTCGTGTTGCCTCTTGCGCTGTAATATACCGCAAGCGTTTTGCCGCCCTTTGAAGTATCGGGCTTTGTTTCTTCGGAATTATCCGCAGTATTTTTTGTTACCGTTATTGTTTTTGTATCTTCGTCCCCTTTAACATCAAACTTAAAACTTTCGGCAATAAATCTTATCGGGAGCATTGTTCTACTATTTATAATTTTCGGCACAACGTCAATTGTGTACTTTTCTTCGTTAAATAAAGCTGTTTCACTTCCGATCGTGAGGGTTATTTTGTCTTCGCCGAGCGTAAGAACCGCCGCGTTCTGTTCACCGTCCCACAAAACACTTCCGCCCATAGCCTCGATAACGGCTCTTATAGGCACAAGTGTTCTTCCGTTTTCAACTATGGGAAGTGTGCCATTATCGTCAATGCTTTTTTCTGTGCCGTTTACAGTCATAACCGGATTTCCGATTTGCATTGTAAATACAAAATTGTTGTTTTCTTCGTTATTTCTTGTATTTCTGCCGTCTGTTTGCGGTTCTGCCGCACTGCACCCTGTCATAAAAGACATAACAAAAACGAATGCCAGCAGAATTGATCCGCTTTTTCATCTTAAAATCTCCTTTTCCTTAAACATTTTTACCCATATTATAAGCGTCTTTCATTGCCATTGTATTTTTAACTTCGCCGCGGACATAAACGCCGCTTCCTATGATAACACCTCTTTCAACAGCGCCGTAAACGCAATCAGCATAACTTCTGAAACAGGCAAGCGTTGTATCGGCGGACGAATTTTCCGTATCCGCCATAGTTACGATATAGTAAAATTCCTTATTTTTTACTTCAAGCCAGCGTGCTACGGTTCTGTCGATTACCGCTTTTAACTGAGCGTCAATCGAATAGAAGTAGACAGGACTTGCAAGCACCAAGACCTCCGCATCTATCATTTTCTGTAAGACTTCTGCCATGTCATCCTTATGAACGCATTCTCCGCCGTGGGCACTGCAATAGTAACATCCCGAACACGGCGCAATCTTTTTTGCCGAAACCCTGATTTTTTCGACTTCATTTCCGGCTTCTTTTGCACCTTTCATAAATTCGTCGCAGAGTATATCGGAATTCCCTGCGTTTCTGGGACTGCCTGACAGAATTAAAACTTTTTTGCTCATTTTATCTTTCCTCGCTTTCTGAAATTATTGTAACACATTTATTTAAAAATAAGAAGTATCTTTTGGTTTCCTTGCGTAAACCAAAAGGTTTATGCTAAAAAAGACAACCCTTTCGGATTGTCTTAAAAACGTTATATATATTAAATTTATTTATTTCATCATTACATAATTCGTAATAGAAATTCCTTGTCTGATAACTTCCTGTTTGCAAACAACAAAGTATCCTCGACTCTGAAAAAACGGCTTTACTGTAATAGAAGCGTACGTTGTAATATGTTTTTCTTTTACCGAATTTTCCAACTCATCGCAAATTGCAGAAGCAATTCCTTGTTTTTGAAAATCCCTGTGGACATACAGTCTATCCAAATATCCGCTTTTATCAATATCTACAAACCCGATAATCTACCTGTTTGAGATAGCAACAATAGTATAATGCTCCAAAAAAGATTTGTTCCATTTTTTTAAATCCACACTGCCTGTTGCCTAAACATTTAATTGTTTTTCTGTATACTCCATTGCATTTACGCTATGAACGGTTTTATAAAATAGTTCTGCCAAACACTCGCAATCAGATGGTTTATATTTTCTTATATACATTCTTTGCTCCTCGCAAAAATCAGTTTATATTACGAGTTCCTGTTCCAAAAGATTTATTTGTTTTATTACTGCTGTAGAAGATATGTATAAGGCTTCCGCCGCCTTTGAAAAACTGCCCAGGTCCGCAACAGCGATAAATGTTTCCAAATGCCTGTTATACATAGGTTCGCCTCCGATGTGTAAATCTTTATAGGTATAATTATAACATAACTTTGTAAAATTCTCAAAAACTAAATCTTTCTAAATATCTTTATATTGACAAAGTTCAAATTTCGCAGTGCGCACCGGCATGAAAAACAGCGAAGGTGCCAAAAATACCTTCGCTGTTTTTATCATTTTACCGTAATAAATTACTTATAATAATCGGTATCTGTCGGAAGTCCCTTTTTTATAAGTTGTTTGTTGCAGAACCTTTTAAGCATATAGTATATGAGTCCGAAAACAGGAACTGAAATTATCATTCCGAATACTCCAAAGTACCCTCCCATAAATATAAGCGCAAACATTACCCAGAAAGACGGAAGTCCCGTAGATTCTCCGAGGACTTTAGGGCTTACAACATGCCCTTCTATCTGCTGCAGGGCAATTATAAATACTATAAACCAAAGCATTTTTACAGGTGATACTATAAGTATTATAATTGCACACGGAACAGCGCCGATAATCGGTCCGAAAAAAGGAATAAGATCGGTAACGCCTATAATAAGAGAAATCAATGCCGGATACGGCATTCTGAATATCTTCATTCCGATATAGCATAGAACTCCGATAATTGCTGCCTCAAGTATTTTTGCATTTATAAAACCGCCGAACATTTCATTTGTAATTTTTGAAAAATCAAGTACATTTTCGACTGTTTTTTTAGGGAACAATGCGTTAAGCAATTTTTTGAACTGCTTTTTAAACCTTTCCTTTCCGGCAAGCATATACACTGATATAAATAAGCCGTAAATAAAGTTTTTAAACCATGATGCCGTTTTTGTAGTCATATCTATAAGTTTCGGCATATAAGTTTTTGCAAAATCGTAAACTTTATTCAAAATCTCTTTTACATCATCGGAATTATATACCCAAATGCCGTTTTCCTCAAGGCTGTTAATCGCCTTGTTCATAAGTTCGGTCACTCTTTTAAATACTTCCGGAAGATTTGAGTAAAGTTCGATAATACTTTCTCCGACCTGAGGTATTATAATAAGGAAAAATCCCGTTATGCAAAGAATTATAAAACAATATGTAAGAGTAATACTCAGCACTTTCTGCAAAACCGGTTTCGGTTTTTTTTCAAAAAGGCGCGCAAGTTTAGAATATATAAACTTTTCCGCGGGATTTATAATATATGCTATTGCAAAAGCATAAAAGAAAGGATTTAAAATCTGAATCAGAAATCTGATTTTTGAAAAAAGTTCCTTATGATATATAAAACACGCAAGAAAGCAGATTATTGCGCATACCGTAACAAAAGAATATATTGCAATTGTAGTATACTTGCTGTTTTTCTCAAATTTCATATTCCCGTCCTTCCCCGATCCGGTTCAGAATAATTTATTTTATTATTGTAACTCTGACAACATGTTCTATGCTGCGAAGTGACTCGCACAGATTTTCCGGAACTGCGCCGTCAACTTCTATAAGAGTATACGCATTATCTTTTTTCGACCTGTTGCCCATATTTGCGATGTTGATTTTATTCTCGGAAAAAACAGAAGATATCTGCGCAAGCATGTTGGGAACGTTTTTATGAAAAACACAAACTCTTATGTTTCCGGTACTCGGAAGAGATATATCCGGGTAATTTACACTGTTTTTAATATTTCCGTTTTCAAGGAAGTCTTTCATTTCTTTCGCAGCCATAACAGCGCAGTTATCTTCCGATTCGGGAGTTGACGCGCCAAGGTGAGGAACTGTTATAATTCCGTCGACACCTATAGTTTCGCTCGTCGGGAAATCGGTAACGTAGCATGCAACTTTGCCTTGCTTTATTGCATCCTTTATGTCGCAAGCATTGACAAGATCTGCTCTTGAAAGATTTAATATTCTTACGCCGTCGGGCATTTTTGAAATTGCTTCTTTGTTTATCATGCCTCTTGTTTCGGGCGTTGAGGGCACGTGAATCGTAATATAGTCGCAGTTTTTATATATATCGTCAAGCGTTGACGAATGAATAACCGCCTTTGACAAAGACCAGGCGGAATCTACCGTAATATAGGGGTCAAATCCATATACTGTCATTCCGAGGTGCACGCATGTGTTTGCTATCTGCGCGCCTATTGCTCCAAGGCCTATAACGCCAAGCTTCTTTCCGGAAAGTTCCGGACCCACAAAAGCGCTTTTCCCGGCTTCAACCTGTTTTGCAACATCGTCTCCGCTTAAAGTCTGAGCCCAGTTTATCCCGTTTACGATTTTTCTTGACGCGAGGAAAAGGCATGCCACAGCAAGTTCTTTTACGGCGTTTGCATTTGCGCCCGGCGTATTGAACACGGCAATACCACGTTCGGAACACTTGTCTATCGGAATATTATTAACACCGGCTCCGGCTCTTGCTATAGCCTTAAGTTCGGGGTTAAATTCAATATCGTGCATAGAGGCGGAACGCACAAGGATTCCGTCCGGATTTTCCACATTCTCTCCGACAGTATATTTTTCATTTGAAAATTTGTCCAGACCTACTTTTGCAATTTTATTAAAAAGTTTTATGTTAAACATTTCTACACCCTTTTAAGAATTTTTATTTATTTGTTTTCCGCTTCGAATTTTTTCATGAACTCGATAAGTTCCATAACTCCCTTTTCGGGCATAGCGTTGTAAATCGAAGCGCGCATACCGCCGACGGAACGATGTCCCTTAATGCTTACAAAGCCGTTTGCTTCCGCTTCCTTGCAGAATTTTTTGTCAAGGTCAGCGTCGCCTGTAACAAAGGTCACATTCATATTGGAACGGTATTTCTTTTCGGCAGGTGCCGTGAACATTGAAGAAGAATCTATATAGTCATAAAGCGCTTTTGCCTTTCTGACATTTATCTTCTGAATTGCCTCAAGTCCTCCGAGCGACAAAAGCCATTTATAAACAAGACCTGCCATATAGATTGCGTAACACGGCGGAGTATTATACATAGACCCGTTGTCTGCCTGTATCTTATAGTCGAGCATTACCGGAATATCTTCTCTTGCGTTTCCGATAAGATCGTCCCTTACTATTACAACCGTAAGTCCCGCAGGCGCCATATTTTTCTGCGCTCCCGCATAAATAAGTCCGAACTTTGAAACGTCAACAGGCTTGGAAAGAATGTACGAAGACATATCCGCAACAAGCGGAACATCTCCCGTATCCGGAACCGAAGCGTAAGTTGTTCCGTAAATCGTATTGTTGTAGCAGATATGAACGTAATCTGCATCAGGTCTTATCATATCTTTTGTGATTTCGGGAACATATGTAAAGTTTTTATCGGCAGAACTTGCGACAAGTTTAATATCGCCGTATTTCTGGGCTTCAACATATGCTTTTTTGGAGAACTGTCCGGATACTACATAATCGGCTTTTTTGTTTTTGTTCATGAGGTTCAGCGGTACAGCCGAAAACTGCGTTGAAGCTCCCCCCTGCAGGAATAAAACCTTGTAGTTGTCGGGGATTTTCATGAGCAATCTTAAATTGGCTTCGGTTTCATCAATTATTGCCTGATAAAACGACGAACGATGGCTCATTTCCATTACCGACATACCTGAATTATTAAAGTCAAGCATCTCCGACGCCGCTTTTTTTAATACTTCCTCAGGCAACATTGAAGGGCCTGCCGAAAAATTATAAATTCTGCTCATTTTATATACCTCCGCAAATTTATGTTTTTACAGTATTTTTATATAACAATATTATTATATCCGACAAAGACTTAAAAGTCAATGAAATTTAACCAAAAATTACCTTAATAAGCTTTTTTGTAAAGGCCTGCAAAATATTTTTCGAATAAAAAATATCCTTCATCCGAAAACGAAAAGATGAAGGATATTCGGCATTGCAGCGCAATTAGATTTCTGCAAAATATTTAATGGTTCTTACCATCTGGCTTGTGTATGAGTTTTCGTTGTCATACCATGAAACTACCTGAACCTGGTATGTGTCATCATCGATTTTTGTAACCATTGTCTGTGTAGCATCAAAGAGAGAACCGTATCTGATTCCGATAATATCGGAAGAAACAAGCTGTTCCTCGGTGTATCCGAATGATTCGGAAGATGCTGCTTTCATTGCGGCATTGATCTTTTCTGCAGTTACATCCTTGCCTTTTACTACAGCAACAAGAATTGTTGTAGAACCTGTGGGAACAGGAACTCTCTGTGCAGAACCGATGAGTTTTCCGTTAAGTTCGGGGATTACAAGGCCTATTGCCTTTGCAGCGCCTGTTGAGTTCGGAACTATATTAACAGCTGCTGCTCTTGCACGGCGGAGATCACCTTTTCTGTGAGGACCGTCAAGAACCATCTGGTCACCTGTGAAAGCGTGAACTGTTGTCATGATGCCGCTCATAATAGGGGCGTAATCATTAAGAGCCTTTGCCATAGGAGCAAGACAGTTTGTTGTGCACGAAGCTGCAGAAATTATCTTGTCGTCTTTTGTAAGAGTCTTTTCATTTACACTGTAAACGATTGTAGGAAGATCTTTGCCTGCGGGAGCCGAAATTACAACTTTCTTTGCGCCTGCAGTAAGATGAGCGGAAGCTTTTTCCTTTGATGTGTAGAAACCTGTGCATTCAAGAACAACGTCTACGCCGATTTCTCCCCAGGGAAGATTTGCAGCGTCTTTTTCCGCATAAATTCTGATTGTCTTTCCGTCAACCGTGATTGTTCCGGCTTCATCGTCTGCCTTTACTGTATCTGCAAGAGCATATCTGCCTTGTGCAGAATCGTATTTAAGAAGATGAGCAAGCATCTTAGGACTTGTAAGGTCGTTTATTGCAACAACTTCATATCCTTCTGCTCCAAACATCTGTCTGAAAGCAAGACGTCCGATACGGCCGAAACCGTTAATAGCAACTTTTACTGACATTTTTATGTCCCCCCAAAAATATATAATATTATTTTTCCCATTTGGAGATATTATAATACACTTTCTTATTTTTTTCAATAATTAACAAACATTTTTTTCATATTCTTCACAATTTTGTAAAATACATTAAAATATGTTGAAAAAATATGCCGGTTGTAGTATAATTTTTCTATAATAACAGCAAAAACTTAAGGCATTTTTATAAAAAAGGGGGCTCGTTCCATGCTTACAACCGAAAGTAAAATAACGGAGATATGCGGAATAAGCGATGCGCGCGCCAAACTTTTTGCAAAACTCGACATATATACTGTCGACGACCTTGTGAACTACTATCCGAGAAAATACCAGGACCGCGGCAGCACCGTTAAGGCAGGCGAGGTAAGTCCCGGAACAGTTTGCTCCGTAATTCTCGAAATTTTAAGTTTTTCAAATACAAGAATCCATTCGAAAGGAAAAATCTCATCTGTTCAGCATGCGGTAGGTTTCGATGGCACCGGCAGCGTAAAACTTACTTTTTTTAATCAGAGTTTTCTTGAAAATACCTTTATAAAAGGCAGAAAATTTCGTTTTTACGGAAATGTTTCCGGTTCATTTTTATCTCCGGAAATGATGTCTCCGGAATATGAGCCGGTTTGCGAAGGTTCAGAACTTTGCAGTCTTTTTCCGATATATCCGCTTACAAAAGGCATCAGCACAAAAATGATTCTTTCTGCCGTAAAAAAAGTTATAGATATATACAAAAATATTGAAACCCTTCCCGAAAAAATTCTTTCGGAATATAATTTATGCCCTCTTTACACCGCGTTATATAACATTCACTTTCCTGAGGACAAGGAGGCTTTCGAGAAAGCGCGCAAACGGCTTGCATTTGAGGAACTTCTTGTTTTTCAGTTAAAACTGCGCTCATTAAAATCCGACAAGGAAAAGTCAGCCTCCCCGTTGTTTTTCCGTCCCGACATGAAAGTTTTTTATGACAGCATAGGATTTCAGTTGACAGACGCTCAGAAAAAAAGCATTGACGATATACTTTACGACATGACCATGTCAAAGACCGAAAACATGTCCGAATATTACAAATATTCCGAAGGAAAAACAAAGCCGCCTTGCAGAAGGCTTATTCAGGGAGATGTCGGCAGCGGAAAAACAATTGTCGCCGCATGCGCGGTCTTTGCCGCCGCAAAAAACAAATATCAATCGGCACTTATGGTTCCGACCGAAATACTTGCAAAGCAGCATTTTGATTCCCTGCGTCCGCTTTTCGAAAAACATCATATTGTAACAGCGCTTCTTACGGGAAGCACAAAACGTTCCGATAAAAACAATATATTAAAGGCGCTGTCGGACGGCAGAATAGATTTTGTGATAGGCACTCATGCCCTCATTGAGGACAATGTCAATTTTTATAAACTCGGACTTGTAATAACCGACGAACAGCACCGGTTTGGGGTAAAACAAAGGGATAAATTATCTGAAAAGCCGAGCGTTTTCAACGAAATATACGATAAGCCGGTAAAGCCTCATATGATTGTAATGTCGGCAACTCCGATTCCGAGAACGCTTGCAATGATTCTTTACGGCGACCTCGATATAAGTATAATCGATTCAATGCCTCCGGGAAGGCAGAAAGTCGACACATTTGCCGTAGGCGAGGATATGCACGCAAGGGTTTACAAATTTATACAAAAACTTGTTGCCGAGGGGCGGCAGGCTTACATAGTGTGCCCTCTCGTTCAGAACAGCGACGAAGACGAAAGCGACGACAGCCTAAAAGCCGCCGTGAACTACTGCGAAAAACTGAAAAATGAAATTTTTCCCGGACTTAAGACAGACTTCATTCACGGGAAAATGAAACAGTCGGAAAAAGATGAAATAATGAAAAAATTTTCCGATGGCGAAACTGATATTTTGGTTTCGACAACCATAATAGAAGTCGGCGTAAACGTCCCGAACGCTTCGGTAATGATAATTGAAAATGCCGAACGTTTCGGTCTGTCGCAACTTCATCAGCTGCGCGGAAGGGTCGGCAGGGGCACGCATAAATCTTATTGTATTCTCATTTCTCCCCTTATTTTCGGAAACAATAAAGGCGAAAATCCGGTCCGCGAAAGATTCAAAATTCTCTGCGAACATTCAAGCGGATTCGATATTGCGGAATATGACCTGAAACTCCGCGGTCCCGGCGACTTTTTCGGGAAAAGACAGCACGGAGAAATATCGTTTAAAATTGCCGATATTGCAGCAGATATGGAAATCGTCGAAATGACAAAAAAACTTGCAGATATATTATCGCAAGGCAAGTAAAAAAGGTATGCACATTCTGTGCATACCTTTTTAAATTTAAGAAATATATTTCCACTCAATGCAGTCGTCCTGCGAAAGTTTGTACCGTCCGCACCCTTTGTTTGCAAATTCTGAGTTTACATAATAAACCCATCCGCTGTTTGCGCCGCGGTCAAACTCAAAAAGTCCGTTTATTCCGGTTATATAAATGCTTTTTTTGCTTCCGGTATATTCAAAACTTATACCTGCATTGTCAAGCGCCTCTTTTGTTGCATCAAAAACCGTCATACCATCGGAAAACGGAACATTGCACGAAATAAATACTTCTCCCGTATCGTCCGTAACGCTTAAAGTTATAGTGTGAACTTCAGGAGAAACTGAAACTTCATTATCCGCACTGCCCTTTTCATTCCCGGCGTTTTCCTGATTTTTTTCTTCGCCCGCATCCGCATAATTTTCCGAATCGGGTTCTGCAAAATTTTTCGGATTCTCTAAAGTTTGTTCAGAGTCGGAAACACTTTCTCCGGAATTTTCCGGGGATTTTTCTTCCGAAATTTTTTCTTCGGCAATGCCGGCTGTAATTTTGTTATCGGGTGCTGCGAAATATTCCGCTTTCGTCTTCCTGCTGCAGGAGCAGTTCGCGGCGGCAAGAAAGATTGCAAGCGTGCATAGAAAAATTTTAAGTTTTATATTTTTTCGCATCTTTTAAAACATATCTCCGAAAATCTTTACATTTTGCGTGCCTGCAGTCCGCTTTTGCATATTCTTTCAATTATAACCGCCATCTGCTGTCTTGTAAGCGCCTTTTTCGGCATAAAGTTTCCGGCTCCGTCGCCGAGAATAATTCCGCTTTCATAAACCTGGTATACTGCCGCAAGCATGTCATACGATATGTATTCTATATCACAGAACTCGTATCCCTGCTTATATGTAAGAGGAATAAGTCTTGAAAGCACAAGAGATGCCTGTTCACGCGTTATGGGCGCGTCGGGGTTAAAGTTTCCGTCTTTTGTACCAAGCATAACCTGCAAAGAAAGCACGGTTTTAACGTAACTGAAATACCAGTCGTCCTCACTTACATCGGGAAGTGTAATATTTTTATATTCCTCATCGGGTTTAAGTTTAAAAAGTTCAGTTACGGCTTTTGCAAACTCTGCCCTTGTAAGTTCTTTTTCGGGCAAAAATTCATCATTTTCGTTGCCGGTCATGATACTATTGTCGTAAACATATTTTACTGCATCTTTTGCCCACCCGGCAATTTTATCTTTGTCTTTATATTCGTGGTTTTCCGGCTGTTTTCCCTCATCTTCGGTTTTTTTATCCTCGTCTTCGGGCTGTTTTATTTCTGTTTCGTTGTCGTCGGTTTTTCCCGAAGTATCGTCTTTTTTGCCACTGTCTTCAAAGATTTCGCCGGAAGGCGTTTTTTCTGTTATTACAAGATCAAAATATGTGCGTACTATACTCGGATACGTGTCGCTTTGCTTTTCTATTTTCACTTCAAACGACCCTGACGAATCCAAAGTAATTTTTACACAGCCGTTTTCATCCGTTGTGTATTCTTTTCCGTCTATATAGATTTTAGCGCCGTCAATATTTACATTTTTCTGCATATTATCGTTCCAGTCGAAATATGAAGAAGTAAGTTTTATCTCAAACTCTTGCCCTATATATATCCTTTCGTCGGAAAGAGTATATTGGGGAATAAGGGTATAAGGCTCGAAATTTCCGTAATACAAGACTATATCGTCGTCATAACCGAGTTTTGTCTTTCCAAGGCTTTTTGACGGAGCAACGCCGTTTACAAGGCAAAGCCAGCCCTCATATCCCTTGAATTGCCCTTCTTTTTCTCCGTTTATTTCGCTTATGTAATCCCCGTACTTGCTGTCTTTTATGTTATAGGAAATATTATTGTTGTCAAGCGCAGTTTTGATTGCGGAAAGGACGGAAAGGTTTTTTCCGCATACTTTTACACTGCATCTTGCAATAGTATCGTTTATTCCTTCAATCCTTACAGATGCATTCTTTTCCTCGTATTCAGGGCACTCAAAATCCGAAGAAAGCCGTTTGAACACGCTTTTTCCGCTGTCCGCGTCAGTAAGCGCAATAATCGCCTGCGCCGTTGCAAGTTCATTTTCTCCGTCATCTTTCTGCCATTCGTACGCGCCCGTGCCGAGTTTAAACTTTTCAAGTGCCGTAAAGAATGTGTTTTCGCCCTTTTTCCAGCGGTCTTCATCAAGTTTTCCCGCCTGTGCCACAGCCGAAATTACAGTTGACAGAGTGTTTGAATTTTCCGTTCCGAAACTTTCAAATCCTGCGGAATCAAGCTGTTTTGACTGTATAAAATCAAATCCGCGTTCGATAACTTCATCGTTTCCCGTATCGTAAAGGGCAATTATTGCCATTGCGGTAAGGTCAACATCCGGCGGATATTCGTCCATGTAACCGAAGCCGCCCCCGTCGCGTTCCTGCATTACGATATTTGCCGCAGCGGCCTCCTTATTGTAATTTTCTTTTGCCGCATCAAGCGCAAGCATTGCGAAAATCTGTGAATTTATATTTCCGAAAGAACCGTCCGCATCTTGTCTTTGCGCAAGTTCATAAGCAATATCCCGGCCTTCTCCGGCATTATGAACATTTTCGCCTTTTGCGATAAGCGCAAGTATTATTCCGGCATAGTCGGTAACTTTTGACGTATCGTCAAGAGATGAAAACTTTCCGGAATATTCCGGAAAATCTCCCTGGTCTTTGCCGGCAGCATAAATTGCCGCAACATCCCACCAGGAATCAAGTTTTTCCATGTTTTTAAAAAATTCCAAAGACTGTGATACGTCGGTTTTTGCAAAAACAAATACCGGCATTGATGCAAGTATTAAAACTGACATCAGAAAAGAGAGTACTTTTTTCATCTTTTTCTCCTTTGTTTTTTATTTTTCCGCAAAAGAACAAGACAAAAAAGCCGTTCCTGAAAAATCAGAAACGGATACGCATAAAACTCCCTTGTGTATAAAGGTATTTTGCCTATCCCGTCTTTCGCAGAATATTTTACGGCTGACAAATTTATGAAAAGGCATTCCGACTATTTCGGCAAAAGCCGTTTACGGCAGCGGGACTGTGAGGGACTTTCACCCTTGCTTTCCCTTTTCAATTGTCATCTATATCTTGTATCTATAATCTAACACATAATTATTATTTTGTCAATAATTACCTGATTCAAAATATGCGCAAATGCAGCATGGGCAGTAGCGGGCAACGGACTTTGCCGGCGGAACAACATTCGAAACGGATTTTTTGCCAGATAGAACATGCATGTAAGGCCGGATTGTAACATTTTTAAAGAGAGTTTAAATAATTTAAAACAAAAACCGCAATTTTTAAAATTGCGATTTTCAATAAACTTCCTTAATTTTTGCAAAATAAAAATCCGAACTTTGTAATAATACAAAGTTCGGATTTGGTGCGGCTGATGGGAATCGAACCCATATGGAATGCTCCACACGCCCCTCAAACGTGCGCGTCTGCCAGTTCCGCCACAGCCGCAAATTAAATTGCTTTCCGAAAAACGGAACATATATTATTATACACATTTTTAAAATTTTGTCAATAGTGTTTTTTTATTTTTTAAATATTTTTTGAAAATAAAATTTCAGGAAGGCATGCGTTTTTTTCTCACATATATTTTTTTCGCTTTTGCAAAAAATATTAACACGGAACATTTCCGTAAAAAATTTGTTGTTTTTTTAATATAAAAATTTCAAGGAGTGACGATAAGTGGCTGATAATAATGCAAACCTGCCTTTAGGTCTCGGAATGGCGCTTGCCCAAAACACCGACGCCATGAAGTATTTTTGTTCGCTGTCAAAAGAAAAACAGCAGGAACTTATAAACAAAACGCATGAGATAAAATCAAGAAAAGAAATGCGAAGTTTTGTAACCGATATAGGAAACGGTTCATACAACAGTTTCTTATAAAATGTAAAAAAATACGGCGGAGAATATC
>CAKSDR010000026.1 GCA_934446095.1 uncultured Eubacteriales bacterium
ATCGTATACGGTAAAAATGAAGAGGTCCTTGCCGGAGCAGACGGAAGCTTTGCTGTTTCCGGACAGCTCTATGAAGGGGAAACAAGCGCCGTTATAATGCTGTATGCGCAGGATATTACCGCAAATATTTCCTCGCCGCAGACGGCTCTTGTAACAAAGAAAACCTCCAACACCGTAACGGTGAATGAAAGCTATGCAGAGGCTTCGGGCAGCGGAGAATATGCCGAAAATGAAACTGTAACTATAGATGCCGGAACCCGAAACGGATATGAATTTACCGGCTGGACATCAGACGGCAGCATAACCTTTGCGAATAGCAGAGATGCGAAAACCACATTCAAAATGCCGGACAGTGCCGTGACGGTTACTGCAAACTGGACACTTCGCGGAAGCGAGAGCACTGACAGCGGAATAATATTCTGCACGGTTTTATTTGACTCAAACGGCGGCAGCGATATTTCAAGCATAACCGTTTCAATGGGCAATGCCATAAAAGAACCTGCTCCGCCCGTAAAAGAAAACTTTAACTTTGCCGGATGGTACACCGATAAGGAATTCAAAAACAAGTACGATTTTTCAGGGAAAGTAACAAAAGACTTTACGCTTTACGCAGCATGGACCGAAAAAGGCAGCGGCAATACTCCGGCAAAAGACTGGGAAAACCCGTTTGCAGACGTAAATAAAAGCGACTGGTATTACGACGCGGTAAAATATGTATGCGAAAAAGGACTCATGAAAGGCACGTCAGAAGAAAACTTTTCACCAAACGCTGCTCTTACCCGCGCCATGTTTGTTACAGTTCTCTACAGAGCAGAAAACGAGCCTCCGGTAAACAAGAGTATACCTTTCAGCGACGTTAATGCAAACGCTTATTACGCAAATGCGGTCAGCTGGGCACAGCAAAACGGTATTATATCCGGCGTTACGGAAAACGAATTTTTCCCCGATGAAAGCATAACGCGCGAGCAAATGGCGGTTATTATATATCGCTACGCAAAATTCAAAGGTTATGATGTAACCTTTGAAAACAGCGCAAACTACACAGATGACGATGCAATTTCGGATTACGCCAAAAACGCCGTGCTTTGGTCTTCGAATAAAACTGTTATGAATGGCAACACAGACGGCAGTTTTGCCCCGAAAGCAAATACAACAAGAGCACAGGCCGCCGCAGTTCTTATGCGTATGTTTGAAAAATTAAAGTAATAAGCGAACAACTTCGGTTAAATATAAAACCAGTCTTTTGACATAAGTTAAATAAAAAAACATGAGCCGTCCGGCAGTAAAGAAAACAACTTCTTTACGCATCCGGGCGGCTTTTGCGTATTTATAAAATTTGTTATTTTACAGGCGCAAACTTTTTTAATCAATAAAATTATGGGCTCCGTAGTCGTTTATTTCATCGGCAATATCAGCGTTTTCCCCATCTGTGTCCTCAACTTTTGTGTATGCCTGCGGAACATCGCCGATAATTACGGTTTCGGCAATGCAAACGCTCGTGCTGATATCGCGGCGCTGCGAATGTATCGGCATCAAAACAGACACCGAAACATCTACGTTCATTACTATTCTGTGAAGCGTCTGATTTATTCCCTGCGACAAAAACTGGTTTTCAAAATCAGTAAACACAGAACTTACAGGACATATGTATACCGTGATTACCGGCCCCTTGCCGGCAAAATACGAACTTCCCGCAACACTTCCAAGCGGAATTGTTATTTTTGTTTTTCCTACTTCTTCGATATGATTCAAAATCGAAAGCGAAAAAAACGATTTCATGGAATTTAGTTGAGCAATATCGGTTGTAAGCGCAGTTATTTTCCCGCTGCTGTCTTTTTCGAGCGTAACTATGCTGTCGTATTTTATGCCACGTTTTTGTATTTCTTCGCAAACCGATTCATTTATTGCCCTTGTGGCTATCGCGTCTGCTTTTCTTGACGCAACGGCACAGACAACGGGATAAAGTTTATGTTCAAAGTATATTAAAAGACATATCGCAGCAAATACAATAATTAATATATATATAAGTATTTTTTTGAAAAATTTCTTCCTTTTGTATTTTCTTTCGCATTTTTCGGCAGTCAAAAAAATTCACCCCCGTTATATATTATTTCGCGGAGGTGAAAAGTTTGCATATATTTATTTTATTCCGGGCAAAAAAGACGACGCTATAGTAAAATATATAAGCATAGCGCATGCGTCAACAATAGTTGTTATAATCGGAGAAGCCATTATCGCAGGATCAAACCCGAGTTTTTTTGTAAGAAGCGGAAGCGTGCACCCTATAAATTTTGCAATTATAACGTCAAATATGAGCGACACCGAAACGATAAGTGCTATGAAAAATATATTATCGCTTGAGCCGTACAAAACAAGCATTCTTACATAATTTAAAACCGCAAGGATAACGCTTACTATAAGCGATATTCTGAACTCCTTGAATATAACTCTGAAAATATCGGAGAAGTGTATCTCGTCAAGAGCGATTCCGCGGATTATAAGCGTAGAACTTTGAGAACCGCTGTTTCCGCCGGTATCCATAAGCATAGGAATGCATGTTACAAGCAGGGGGTAAAGCATAAATGCGCTTTCATATTTTGCAAGAATAGTTCCGGTGAAAGTTGCCGAAACCATAAGTATCATGAGCCACACGATTCTTTTTTTCGCATGCTGCCATACGCTTGTTTTAAAGTAAGTGTCGTCCATAGGCTGCATTGCCGCCATTCTTTCAAGGTCTTCGCTGTTTTCGTCCTGCAATACATCAATAGCGTCATCGACAGTTACAATTCCGACAAGCCTGTTTTCGTTGTCAACAACCGGCAGCGCGTAAAAATCATACTTATAAAACGTTCTTGCAACTACTTCCTTGTCTTCATAAGCGCTGACAGATATAACATTCGTTTCCATAATGTCTTCAACCGCCATTGAATCCTCGCTTGCAAGAAGCACGCTCACCTCAACAAGGCCTATAAGTTTCCTGTTTTCAGTAACATAACAGTTATATACCGTCTCTTTTGTGACGCCTTCACGACGCAGTTTTGATATGGCTTGCCATACCGTCATTTTTTTGTTAAGATAAACATACTCGGTAGTCATAATACTGCCGGCGCTGTCTTCCGGATACTTTAATATTTCGTTGATTTGTTTTCTTGTATCAGGGTCCGTATTTTTTAAAATTCTCGACACAACATTTGCCGGCATTTCCTCAATAATATCAACGGTATCGTCAAGGAAAAGCTGCTCGAGCACATCCTTCAGTTCCTTATCGCTTATTGCGCGAATCAAAACTTCCTGTTTGTCCGAATCAAGATATGCAAAAGTTTCTGCCGAAAGTTCCTTCGGCAGCAGCCTGAAAACAAGCACAATGTCTTTCGTATCAAGTTCCTCGAACAAAAGCGCTATATCGGCGGGCATCATATTGTTTATAAGCGACTTTAAGCCGGAAAAGTTCCTTTGTTCCAAAAACTCCATAACCTTTTCTATTGTTTTTTCCATAAAAGGTTACCTCCTTGAATAATAATATTTTTTATTTTTTATACTGTGTGCTAAAATAAAAATCGTCTCCTTTCATTTGCACTTATTTAATTAATATTTTATCACACTCTCTATTAATTTTCAATAAAATATTAAAAAATATTACGATACGCGATGTAATTTTACTTATAAAAAAATTAAAAAGCGCAAAAAAAATTGTTTTTTTGGATTTTTTATAAAAATTTTGAGTTTATTTGTGTTTTTTTGGTACTTTTAACTATTTTTTTAAAAAAATATTAAATTTTTTTTGAAAATATATTGACTTTTAAAAGAATGAAAGTTATAATATGGAAAGATAAATAAGAATTTTATATTATTTAGAATATAAAAGAGGACAATGAGCATCAGCAAATCCAAAAATCAAACCGGCAAAAATCAAATAGCGGAAACTGACGAGATTTACAGTCTTATCGAAAAATTCTCCGGCGGAGAAAAAGATGTTTTTTCTCAAATAGCCTTAAGGTATGAAAACATTATAAAAATTCTTGCAACAAGTTTTCACCTGCCGTCGAACGAAACAGACGATTTATTTCAGGAAGGAACGATCGCTCTTTATAATGCAGTCTGCGCTTACGACAGAAATGCGCACTGTTCTTTCCAGTCGTTTGCCGAATTGTGTATAAAACGGCGTATGATTACTTACGTAAAAAAATATTACAAGAAGAAAATCGACAGCATCTCGTTTGATGACTTTTTTAATGCGAAAAAAGCAATTGACACATCCCTTTTTCCGAGCGTGGAAGAACAGTATATGTCAAAGGAAGATTTCAACTCTTTATGCGAAAGCATTTGTCTGAAACTTTCCCCTTTTGAATCGCGCGTATTTCGCCTTTATGTTAAAAACATGAGCGCCGACGAAATGTCAAAAAAACTTTCCGTATCAAAAAAATCTTGTCAGAATGCAGTTGTAAGGATAAAAAATAAGTTGAAAAAATAAGTTAAACACGGGAATATTTTCCCGATTTATATGCCCGTACACTTTTGAGTGTTTTTGAGGTTCGCAGCCTCATACGGGAGATTCTATTATTAATCCAAAGCGAGGGAAAAAAATGTATCAGAACAAAACATTGGTATGTAAGGACTGCGGCCAGGAATTTATTTTCACCGCCGGTGAACAGGAATTCTACGAAGCACGCGGATTTCAGAATGAACCGCAGAGATGCAAAGCTTGCCGTGACGCAAGAAAGAACGCAAGCAAGGCTGCAAGAGAACTCTTTACAACTGTTTGTGCAAACTGTGGCAAGGAAGCAAAAGTTCCTTTCCAGCCCAGCAATGACAGACCTGTTTACTGCAGCGAATGCTTTGCTGCTATGAAAGCACAGGAACAGTAAGAGAGACTTCTCAATCATAGTTTTTAGTCCCCATACACTTTGAAAATATTTTTATTTTCGCCGACATTTGATTCTGCAAAGTTTATTTTGGATTTTGCTTGTTCGGGTATTTTGAGTTTCCACTCATTAATAAGGAGTATGTAATTTAACTATGATAAATCAAGTTTTCAAAAGGATACCCCTTAAGAAAACAAAGGTAAAAACGGCTGTGACAAGAATCACAGCCGTTTTTATTTTATTCACGCTGCCGAAGATTTGCTAAAATAGTCGAAAGTTCCATAATTATGCCTTTGCATTAGGTCTTTTTCTTTGCGACAGACGGACTTTTGAAAGTTACGCGCACCCCCCTTACGTCGCGATTTCAGTTTCTTGCGGTGACGACACCAAGCGTTCCGGAAAACAACCGCAAAAAAACATCAAAACTAAAAACTGCTGAAAATAAAACATAAAATTTGCATGTTTAAAAAAGAGGCAAACCTTTTTCCGGGTTTGCCTCTTTTTTATTTTTTAAATTACAATATTTTAAAAATATTGTCTTGCGTAAACTTTTTATAATCAGAACAGTCCTGTTATTTTTCCGTTTTCGTCAATGTCAATATTTTCTGCCGCAGGTTTTTTCGGAAGTCCCGGCATTGTCATAATATCTCCGGTAAGCGCAACTATAAACCCTGCTCCCGCAGATACTTTTACGTTTTTAACGATTATTTGAAAATTATCCGGTGCGCCAAGTTTTGACGGGTCGTCAGAAAAACTGTACTGCGTTTTTGCAATACATACCGGCAAATTTGAAAACCCGAGTTTTTCAAGTTCCGCAATTTGCTTTTTGGCATTCGGCAAAAACTGCACTCCATCTCCCCCATATACCCTTTTTGCAATGGCAGAGATTTTTTCTTCTATAGAAGATGATGCATCATAGCAAAACGAAAAATCATTTTTCTTTTCGCAAAGTTTTACAACTTCAGCCGCAAGATCTTTTCCGCCTTCGCCGCCGCGAGCCCACACGTCCGAAAGAACAACGTCAGTGTCAAGTTTCCGGCACTCCGACATTACAACTTCAATTTCTCTTTCAGTGTCTGTCGGGAACTTGTTGACTGCCACGATGCAGGGAAGTTTATAGACCTCTTTTATATTTTTTATATGTCTTACAAGGTTTGGCATACCATCTTTAAGCGCTTTTATATTTTCTGAAGAAAGTTCATTTTTGCAAAGTCCTCCGTGCATTTTAAGCGCACGTATGGTTGCAACTATCACTACCGCCGACGGCTTGAGTCCCGAGAGCCTGCATTTTATATCAAAGAATTTTTCTGCACCCAAATCCGCACCGAAACCTGCTTCCGTAACGGTGTAATCGCAAAGGCTAAGCGCAAGTTTTGTTGCAATAACACTGTTGCAGCCATGTGCTATATTCGCAAAAGGTCCGCCGTGTATAAGCACAGGAGTTCCCTCAAGCGTCTGCACAAGATTGGGTTTCAAAGCGTCCTTTAAAAGAACTGTCATCGCGCCTTGAGCCTTAAGATCCCCTGCCGTCACGGGTTTATCGTCATATGTATACCCTACAATTATTTTTGAAAGTCTGCTTTTAAGATCAGAAATCGACTCCGACAAGCATAAAATCGCCATTATTTCAGATGCAACGGTAATATCAAACCCATCTTCCCTCGGAACGCCGTTTGCTTTTCCGCAAAGTCCGTCAACAATATTTCTGAGTTGTCTGTCATTCATGTCGACGCAGCGCTTCCAGGTTATTTTTCTTGTATCGATCCCCAGCGGATTTCCCTGATGTATGCTATTGTCAAGCATTGCGGCAAGCAAGTTATTTGCAGCGGAAACGGCGTGAAAATCTCCCGTGAAGTGTAAATTTATATCCTCCATCGGAACTACCTGAGCATATCCGCCGCCGGCAGCACCGCCTTTTATGCCGAACACAGGCCCGAGAGAAGGTTCGCGCAGCGCGGCAATGCAATTTTTCCCTATTTTTCCGAGTCCGTCGGCAAGCCCTATTGTCGTTGTGGTTTTTCCCTCACCTGCAGGAGTCGGAGTTATCGCGGTAACAAGAATCAATTTTCCCTTTTTCTTCTTTTCATCAAATATTGAAAGATCGATTTTTGCCTTATATTTTCCATACGGTTCTATATATTTATCATCTATTCCTGCAACTTTTGCAATTTCGTCTATCTTTTTTATAGTACAATTTTGTGCTATTTCGATATCGGTTTTCATATATTACCCATTTATACTTTCGTATTTGTATTTTTAAGAATTACATCGTGGTATCCGCCTTCAACGATACTTGTGGAAGAAACAACGGTGAGTTTTGCATTTTCCTGAAGTTTGGATATTGTTGTAACGCCGCAATTGCACATTGTTGATTTTACTTTATATAAACTTTTTTCAACGTTGTCGTGAAGAGGACCTGCGTATGTAACATAAGAATCAACGCCCTCTTCAAATGAAAGTTTTGATTTTCCACCGAGGTCGTATCTCTGCCAGTTTCTCGCCCTATTGGAACCCTCTCCCCAATATTCCTTAACATATGTTCCGTTAATATTAAGTTTCGGAGTCGGGCTTTCGTCAAATCTTGCAAAATACCTTCCGAGCATGATAAAATCGGCTCCCATTGCGAGAGCAAGGGTCATATGGTAATCATGCACAATTCCCCCATCGGAGCAGATCGGAATATAAATTCCGGTTTCGTTGTAATATTCATCTCTTGCCTTTGCAACTTCGATAAGCGCCGTTGCCTGTCCGCGGCCTATGCCTTTGGTTTCTCTCGTAATGCAGATTGAACCGCCGCCGATTCCGACTTTTACAAAATCTGCGCCCGCTTTGGCAAGGAATAAAAATCCGTCTTTATCGACAACATTTCCGGCACCGAGTTTTACTTTGTCGCCGTAGTTTGCCCTTACATAATCAATGGTTTTCTTCTGCCAGCACGAATATCCCTCGGAAGAATCTATGCATAAAACGTCTGCGCCGGCAGCAACAAGAGCAGGCACGCGTTTTTCATAATCAAGCGTATTTATTCCGGCACCTACCATATATCTTTTATTTTTATCAAGCAGTTCCTGCGGATTTTCCTTATGCTGCGAATAGTCTTTTCTAAAAACAAAGTACATAAGATTTCCGTCGTCGTCTATGATAGGAAGCGAATTTAATTTATTCTCCCAGATTATGTCGTTTGCCTCTTTAAGAGTGGTTTCCTTAGGAGCTGTCACAAGTCTTTCGATAGGTGTCATAAAATCTTTAACTTTTATGTCAAGCGACATACGGCTTACCCTGTAGTCGCGCCCGGTAACGATACCCAAAAGTTTTCCGCCGGGCTTCCCGTTGCTTGTTACGGCAATTGTGGAATGACCTTTCTCATTTACAAGATTTATAACGTCTTCAAGTGTATTGTCAGGCACAAGATTTGAATCGGAAACTACGAATCCCGCCTTATATCCTTTTACCCTCGCAACCATTTCTGCCTCGCTCTCAATCGACTGGGAACCGTATATAAACGATATGCCGCCTTCTTTCGCAAGAGCGATTGCAAGTTTGTCGTCGGATACTGACTGCATTATTGCGGAAACAAGCGGTATATTCAAAGATATTTCCGGTTCTTCCCCTTTTTTGAATTTTGTCAAAGGCGTTTTTAGGTTTACGTTTGCAGGTATGCAATCCTCGGAAGTGTATCCGGGAATAAGCAAATATTCGCTGAATGTTCTCGATGGTTCTTCAAAATAATGTGCCATTTTATCTCCCTCTTATTATTTAAAATATTTCACCGCCGAACTGAACATTTTCATATCGTATATTCCTCCGACGTTTTTATAAAGATTATTTCCGATTCTTTCCGAATGTCCCATCTTTCCGAAAATTCTTCCGTCAGGTGAAGTTATTCCTTCGACGGCGTAATATGAACCGTTTGGATTATATTGAACATCGTAAGTCGGCATACCCCGAAGATCGACATACTGCGTTGCTATCTGTCCGTTTTCGATAAGTTTCGACATTAATTTGTCATCGCAAATAAATCTTCCTTCTCCGTGAGAAACGGGAACCGTAAATATATCTCCGACATCTGTTGCCGAAAGCCACGGAGACTTGTTTGAAGCGATCCTTGTTCTCACAAGTTTTGACTGATGTCTTCCTATTGTGTTATAGGTAAGCGTCGGGAATGTTTCGTCCGCGTCGAGTATTTTGCCGAAAGGCACAAGTCCGAGTTTTATTAACGCCTGAAATCCGTTGCAGATACCGCACATAAGTCCGTCCCTTTTTTCTAAAAGTTCACAAACCGCGTCTTTTACGGCAGAATTTCTGAAAAATGCCGCAATAAATTTGCCCGAACCGTCAGGCTCGTCCCCTCCCGAAAAGCCTCCCGGAATAAAAATAATCTGGCTATCCTTTATTCTTCTTGCAAATATTTCTACCGACTCTTCGATTTTCGAAGGCGTAAGATTATTTACAACAAAAATCTCGGGCACGGCCCCGGCTTCCGCCAATACCTTTTCGGTATCGTATTCGCAGTTGGTTCCCGGAAAAACCGGTATCAGGACTTTGGGCTGTGCGCATTTGATATGCGCGCTCTGTTCGGATTTTTTATCGTAACTTATAATCTTTATGTTGTTTTCTTTTAATTTTATATTACAACTATAGACTTTGTCAAGTTTATTTTCATAATTTTCAAAAAGTTTTTTCTCGCAAATTTCCTCGTCCCCATATACAATCTTCTCTTCGTCTATCGTATAACCGAGTTCTGTGCCTATGTCATCGCCGGAACTGAGTTCAAGCAAAAATGAGCCGTAGCGATAACCGAAAATTTCATCAAGAGATAAATTATCACTGAATTTGAATCCTATTTTATTTCCCATGCACATTTTCATTACGGCTTCAGCCACACCGCCGTACACGGGAGTATATGCGGAAAGCACTTTCTTTTTTGCAATGAGGTCGGACACAATACCGAATACTTTTCTTTGCGATTTCGGACACGGGAGATTATTCTCCCCATATTTCGGGGAAATAATTACAACTTTGCTTCCCGCTTTCTTAAACTCTCCCGATATGCAGTTTTCTGAACTGCCGGAAGTTACCGCAAAAGAAATAAGCGTCGGCGGAACGTCTATATTTTCAAAACTTCCGCTCATTGAATCTTTTCCGCCTATTGAGGCAATCTCAAAATCTCTCTGGGCAGCATATGCGCCAAGCAGCGCACTTAACGGTTTTCCCCAGCGGTATTTATCACAGCCCGGCTTTTCAAAATACTCCTGAAAAGTTAAATATATGTCTTTAAAATCCGCGCCTGCCGCGATAAGTTTTGATATTGATTCAACCACGGCAAGATATGCGCCGTGATACGGACTTTTTTCGGATATGAACGGATTGTATCCGTAAGACATAAATGAACATGTGTCCGTATGTTTATTCCCGACAGGTATTTTATGAACCATGGCCTGCACGGGAGTTCTCTGGTATATTCCGCCGAAAGGCATAAGCACAGTGCCGCTTCCTATCGTGGAATCAAACTTTTCGCAAAGACCTCTTTGCGAGCAGATATTAAGGTTATCGGAAAGCATGAGATATCTTTCGCTAAAAGAACCTGACATTTTTTTGTCAAAATTTTCGGGCTTTTTGCAAACAATATCCGTGTGCTTTTCTGCTCCGTTTGAATTTAAAAACTCCCTTTTCAGGTTGACTATTTTCTGACCGTTCCACCGCATCGTAAGGTACGGAGCTTCTTTTACGCATGCAACAACTGTCGCCTGCAGGTTTTCGCTCTCGGCAAGAAACCTGAATTTTTCTGCGTCTTCTTTTGCAACGACGACAGCCATTCTTTCCTGAGATTCGGAAATTGCAAGTTCGGTTCCGTCAAGTCCGTCATATTTTTTTGGAACTGCGTCGAGATTTATATCTATTCCGTCCGCAAGTTCTCCTATTGCAACCGAAACTCCGCCGGCACCGAAATCATTGCATCTTTTTATGAGCAAAGAAGCGTTTGGATTTCTGAAAAGCCTTTGTATTTTTCTTTCTTCGGGCGCATTTCCCTTCTGCACTTCCGCACCGCAATTTTCAAGCGACAAAGCCGTATGACTTTTCGAAGAACCTGTTGCTCCCCCGCAGCCGTCGCGCCCGGTCTTGCCTCCCAAAAGGATTATAACATCACCCGGCACAGGTTTTTTTCTCTGCACGTTTCTGCACGGCGCTGCGGCAATAACCGCACCCGTTTCAAGCCTCTTTGCAACATATCCCTCGTGATATATTTCACAGACCTGTCCTGTCGCAATGCCGATTTGATTTCCGTAGGACGAATATCCGTCGGACGCGCCGAGAACAATTTTTCTCTGCGGAAGTTTTCCCGGAAGGGTTTTTTCAATATCCTGCAAGGGATTTCCGGCACCCGTAACCCTCATTGCGGCATACACATAACTTCTTCCCGACAAGGGGTCGCGTATTGCCCCGCCTATGCAGGTTGCGGCCCCTCCGAAAGGTTCGATTTCGGTCGGGTGATTATGCGTTTCATTTTTAAAAAGAAGAAGCCATTTTTCAGTGTTACCGTCGACGTCAACATCAATTTTAACGGTACACGCATTTATCTCTTCGGATTCGTCAAGATTTTGAAGTTTTCCTTCGCTTTTAAGATATTTTGCGGCAATTGTCGCAATATCCATAAAATTTATTTTTTTGTTTCTTGAAAGACGCTTGCGCACATCAAGATAATCAAGGTATGTTTTCTCTAAAAGTTCGTCCTCAAATTTTACAGAGTCCACGGTTGTCAAAAAAGTGGTGTGGCGGCAATGGTCAGACCAGTATGTATCAATCATTTTTATTTCCGTCACCGTAGGATCGCGTCCTTCAGACACGAAATATTCCCGGCAAAACTCTATATCAAAAATATCCATGGCAAGTCCCATTTTTTTGATAAGCGCATTTAATTCATCTGTGCCGAATTCCCGGAACCCGTCGATATTTTTCACTTTTTCCGGCAAAGCATATTCGGTTTTTAAAGTCGTTTGCTTATCAAGACTCGCCTGCCTTGCTTCAACCGGATTTATTACATATTTCTTTATTTTCAAGATGTCTTCTTCGGACAAATTTCCGTAAAGCATGTATACTTTTGCGCTTTTTACGATAGGTTTTTCACCCATAGACATAAGAGAAATGCATTCTGCAGCGGAATTTGCCCTCATATCAAATTGCCCGGGCAGGTATTCTGCCGCAAAAATGCCGTCGCACTTTTCATCAAGGTCATAGAATACAAAATCGGTAACGGGCTCGGAAAACACGGTTTTTACGCTGTAATCGAAAAGTTCTTTGTCAATTCCCTCGACATCGTACCTGTTGATTATCCTCAGTTTTCGAAGTCCTTTTATTTTTACAACATTTACAATATCTTCTTTCAGGGCAATTTCCTGCGGCGTATTTTCCTTTTTTTCAACATAGACTCTGTATACCATTTATTTTATCTCCTCCAGCGCTCTTTTTCCGATATCACGGCGGTAAAAAATGTTTTCAAAATGCACTCTCGACACTTTTTCATATGCCCTCTCCACCGCTTCTTTAAGTGAAGTTGCGGTACATGTAACACCTGTGACTCTGCCGCCTGATGTTATAAGGGAACCGTCCTCGTTCCTTTTTGCCCCGGCAACAAAAATTCCTTCTTCCTCCGGCAAATAAAGTTCAAATCCGGTATCGTATTTTTTCGGATATCCGTCGGATACTGCGACAACGCAGCATGAACTGTCTTTAGAAAACTCAACGTCCGCAAGATTCAGCGTTCCTTTTGCAACATGAATCATAATATCAAGAAGATCACTTTTCAAAAGCGGCAGCACTGCCTGAGTTTCAGGATCGCCGAACCGGCAGTTATATTCTATAACGTAAGGTCCCTTTTTCGTAATCATAAGCCCGAAATACAAGCACCCCGAAAAACTTCTGTTTTCCATGTTCATAGCGTTTATGGTAGGAATAAAAATTTTTTCTATGCATTCTTTTGCAATTTCCGGCGTGTAAAAAGGATTAGGCGCAACAGCGCCCATTCCTCCGGTGTTAGGACCCGTATCTCCGTCGTACGCCCTTTTGTGATCCATGGAAGAAACCATAGGCACAATAGTTTTGCCGTCTGTAAAAGCAAGCACGGAAACTTCGGGGCCCGTCAAAAATTCCTCGATTACGATTTTATTTCCGCTGCTGCCGAAAATCTTGTCCTCCATTATAGATTTCACGGCTTCTTTTGCCTCTTCTCTCGACTGTGCGATAAATACGCCCTTTCCGAGAGCAAGCCCGTCGGCCTTTATTACAAGCGGAACCGGTGAATTATCTATATACCGGCACGCCTCGTCCGCGTTGTCAAAAATTTCATATGCCGCAGTCGGGATAGAATACTTTTTCATAAGATTCTTTGCAAAAACCTTGCTTCCTTCAATTTCCGCCGCCATTTTTGTCGGACCGAAACATAAAATGTTTTCATGCCTTAAAGCGTCGGAAACGCCGCGCACAAGCGGATCGTCCGGTGCTATCACCGCAAAATCAATATTTTCTTTCTTCGCAAATTTTACGATGTTTTCAGTGTCTGTAGCGCATATATCAACGCAGACTGCGTCATATGCAATTCCGCCGTTCCCGGGCAATGCAAATATTTTCTGCGCAAGTTGGTTTTCCTTTATTTTTTTAATAATGGCATGTTCTCTTCCGCCGCCGCCTATTACAAGTATTCTCATCTTTTGACCCTTTCAAGCAAACTGAAACTTATATTAATATATCGGGTGTTTTTCGCAAAGTTTTGTTACCTCGGCAATAATCTCTTCCTTGCTGTTGTCAAAGTCAAGAATTGTCTTTTTTATCCATTTTACTATAAGTTTCATATTCTCTTCCTTAAATCCTCTGCTTGTAACCGCAGGCGTTCCGACTCTGAGTCCGCTTGTAACAAAAGGACTTTGAGGGTCTTTCGGAATTGCGTTTTTATTGGCTGTTATATGAACTTCATCAAGTCTTGCCTGAAGTTCCTTGCCCGTAATATCGAAATTTGTAAGGTCAAGAAGAATAAGATGGTTGTCGCTTCCTCCCGATACCATTTTAAAGCCTTCTTTTGTAAATTCTTCCTCGAGCGCTTTCGTATTTTTTATAATTTGTTTCTGATATTCTTTAAATTCGTCTGTCAGCGCTTCTCCGAAAGCCACTGCTTTTGCCGCAATTATGTGCATAAGAGGACCGCCCTGAGTTCCCGGGAATACCGCCTTGTCTATCTGCTTTGCATATTTTTCCTTGCACAGTATAAGTCCGCCTCTGGGACCTCTTAAAGTTTTATGGGTCGTTGTTGTAACAACGTCGGCAAAAGGCACCGGGCTCGGATGAAGTCCTGCTGCGACAAGCCCTGCAATATGAGCCATATCAACCATCATTATTGCTCCGACTTCGTCGCATATCTCTCTTATTTTAGCAAAATCAATTATTCTTGAATATGCGCTGGCGCCGGAAACTATCATTTTCGGTTTGCATTCAAGCGCAATTTTTCTCATGTTTTCGTAATCTATGGTCTGGGAATCGTCAGAAACGCCGTACGGAACAACGTTAAAATATTTTCCGGAAACATTCACGGGAGAACCGTGTGAAAGGTGTCCGCCGTGCGCAAGATTCATTCCCATAACCGTGTCGCCGGGATTTAAAAACGCAAAAAACACCGCGAAATTTGCATTCGCGCCGCTGTGCGGCTGAACATTCGCATGCTCTGCGCCGAAAAGTTTTTTTGCTCTTTCTCTTGCAATATCTTCCACTATGTCAACATATTCGCATCCGCCGTAATATCTGTGCGCCGGATATCCTTCGGCATATTTGTTTGTAAGAACGGTGCCCGCCGCAAGCAGTACGGCTTTTGAAACTATGTTTTCAGACGCTATAAGTTCAATGTTATGTCTTTGACGCGAAAGTTCAAGATTACATGCGTCATATACCTCGCTGTCGTAATTTTTCAGATCCTCAAAAAAATTCTGCATTTTTCATTCCTCCGTGTTTTTATTTTAATGGTGGAACAGCCTTGTTCCGGTAAATGCCATTGCAATGTTGAATTTATTGCAGGTTTCGATTACATTATCGTCCCTTATCGAGCCTCCGGGAGACGCAATATACGAAACTCCGCTTTTTGCCGCCCTTTCTATATTGTCGCCGAACGGGAAAAAGGCGTCCGAACCCAAAGATATACCCTTTATTCCGGATAAATATTCGCTTTTTTCTTCTTCGGTAAACTTTTCGGGCCTGAATTTGAACAATGTCTGCCAAACTCCGTCCGCAAGTATACTGTCGCTGTCACCCGATATGTAAACGTCAATCGCATTGTCCTTTTCAGGTCTTTTTATATCAGGCAAAAAAGGTAAAAGCAAAACTTTTTCGCTCTGCCGAAGCTGCCATATATCCGCCTTGTTTCCGGCAAGTCTTGTGCAATGTATTCGCGACTGCTGCCCTGCGCCTACCCCGATTGCCTGTCCGTCATATGCATAGCAAACCGAGTTCGATTGGGTATATTTAAGCGTTATAAGTGAAATTATAAGGTCGCGCACCGCATTTTCGGGTATGTTCTTGTTCTCCGTAACCACATTTTTAAGCATATTTTCATCAATTTTTATATTGTTTCTTTCCTGCAAAAATGTAATTCCGAAAACCTGTTTTTCTTCCTGCAACTGCGGTATGTAATCCTTATCGATTTTTATTATATTGTATCCTCCCTTTCTCTTTCCCTTTAATATTTCAAGAGCCTCGGGTTCATACCCGGGAGCGATAATTCCGTCGGATACCTCCCTTGCGATAAGTTTTGCGCATGTAACATCGCATATATCAGAAAGTGCGATAAAATCCCCAAAAGAACTCATTCTGTCAGTGCCTCTTGCGCGTGCATACGCGCTTGCAATTTCTGACGAATCAAGTCCTTCTATATCATCGACAAAACATGCTTTTTTAAGTCTTTCGGGAAGTTTTAAGCCAACCGACGCAGAAGTCGGGCTTACGTGCTTGAAAGACGCGGCGCTTGCCATACCTGTCGCCTGCTTTATCTCGCTTACAAGCTGCCACGCATTAAAAGCATCAAGAAAATTTATATATCCCGGCCTGCCATTTAAGATTTCTATAGGAAGATCGCTTCCGTCCCTCATGTATATTTTAGCATTTTTTTGATTAGGATTGCAACCATATTTTAAATTAAATTCTTTCATCTTATCACCTTTTATTTTTATTTATAAGCCTGAAATCATATTTCCCGTTTTCAACATCGGTATATCTTACATAAAGTGAAATTTTGTTGTTAAAATCAAGACTGTTCCATATCGTATCCGCAAAGACATCGATATTATTCATCATTTCTATTCTTTCAGGCTCGCCTGCAAAAGACGGAATAGGATTCCCGTCGCATTTATAAGTATGTATAAAATGTCCGAGCCCTAATACCGGAGAATAGCGGAATGTATATCTTGAACATGCATTTTCCATAGCACTCTCGCTTTTAAGTATGCTGAAAGCATACTCGAAATTTCCGCTGTCAAATGACATAAGAAGACTTATTCTCGGAGTAAAATTCGGGCTGTCGGGTTCAAAAGTTCTCGTTTTTAAAGCGTCGTCAAAAGTTTTTCCCGCTTTTAAAAAATCATATATCGTGTCTGTCTGATCTCCGTTCGTAACAATAAGTTTATTTTCAAACCGCCTTACCGCACGGTAAATGATAAGGGATGGGTCGGCAACCTTTTCTTCATCGAAAGGCTTTGTAAAAACCTCGCCGTTTTCAATTTCAAAAATCCTGTTGCGGCTGTTTTCGCTTCTTCCCATTATAAAATATGCGCATACCGCGTATTTCCCGTCCGGACTTGGTCCGGATATTATTCCTCTTCCGGGATAGGAATTACCTTTCAGAATCGTTTCGATTTTGCAAATATTATAC
>CAKSDR010000027.1 GCA_934446095.1 uncultured Eubacteriales bacterium
AATATGAAAACGGAAATTTCGGCATAAACGACGTTGCGGACGGAATTTGCAAAAAACTGATTCTCCGCCATCCGCATATTTTTTCCGATACAAAGGCTGAAAACTCTCAAAAAGTTCTTGAAAACTGGGATAAAATAAAGAGGGAAGAAAAAGGTCAGGCGAGCATTACGGATTCTTTGAACGGAATTTCCCGCTCTTTGCCGTCGCTTATGAGAAGTTATAAAATTTTGTCCAAAATTTCAAAAACGCCTTTTTGGAATTTAGATATCGAAAGCGCGGAAAAGAAAATTAAAACCATAACTGAAAGTATCAGCAAGGACAATGCCGAAGACGCGGTAGGGGAAATGCTTTTTCTCGTTTCGTATCTTGCAAAATATTACGGTGTGAATCCGGAAGAAGCGTTGTTTTTGAAAAATGATGAAGTGATAAACAGTTTCGAGAGTTTCGAAGGAAAAGAAATGTAATCGATGTAATGTAAACAAAATGTTAACATTTCGGGCTTTTATGTCAAAATGTTTATAAATTTGTCTTTTTTTGGCGTTTTTTTATCTATTTTTATCGAAAAAAATAAATAAATTGTTGCAATTTAGAAAAAATGATATTATAATATTAATAGAACCTAATATAAAAAAGGAGAAGTTATAATGAACAAGTCACAGATTATAGCAGAAGTTGCTGAAAAAGCAAAAATCACAAAGGCTCAGGCAGGAGATGCTGTAAACGCAGTATTTGATTCAATGTCTGACGCTCTTGCAAAAGGCGATAAAATCCAGCTTATCGGTTTTGGTACATTCAGTGCTAAATTCCGCGAAAAGAGAATTTCAAGAAATCCGAGAACCGGTGAAAAGGCTGAAGTTCCGGCATCGTTCCGTCCGGCATTTTCTGCAGGCAAGGCATTAAAAGAAAAAGTTGCAAAACTTAAGAAATAATTGATTTTTATGCCATATGCGGAATTCCGCATATGGCGATTTTTTATGGGTAAATTATGAGGTTGGATAAATTTTTAAAAGTTTCAAGAATTATCAAAAGAAGAACTGTCGCCAACAATGCATGCGACAATTCTCTCGTAAGCGTAAACGGAAAGCCCGCAAGGGCTTCGTACGAAGTCAAGACGGGAGATATAATATCGGTTACTTTCGGCGAGCGTACATTGAAATTCAAAGTCATAAATGTTAATGAATATGCCGCAAAAAAAGACTCTGCGCTTATGTATGAAGCGATAGAATAAAATTTTACGGGTGTTCATATAATCGTCTTAAGAGGTGATTATATGGACAGTGTGAAAAATGCAAAAAGACCGCACAATATAAATATTCAGGACCGAAAAACATTATTTCTCACAGGAATTTGCGATGTTGAAAGTTTTGACGAGAGCAGCATAGTGATGCTTACGGAAGATTCTCTTTTAACGGTAGAAGGAGAAAATCTTCATATTGAAAAACTTTTTACGGATTCCGGCGAGGTTTGCGTGGAAGGCCGAATTTGCGCTTTGTATTACAGCGATAAAAATACTTCTGCGGTACAGCAAACAGGCATATTCGGAAAAATATTCGGACGTCATGACGGATAACTCCGTATTTGTTCAGGAAAATCAATTTGTTGCAATCGTATGGTTCTTTGCGTGCGGAATTCTTATCGGAATTATATACGACCTTTTCCTGATGAAACGTATTGTTTTCCCGGCAGGAAAATTAAAATTCATATTAATTATCGACGACATTTTATTTACCTGCATATCGTCATTGCTTACTTTTGTTTGCGCATATAACTGCAACTGCGGCATTTTAAGATGGTATCATATTTGCGTTGTCGTTTTCGGTCTTGCTTTATTCCGCGCGACAGTAAGCAGAATATTTATGAAACTTTTCGCAAAAGCGGTTTCATTTATAAAGAAAATAATAAAAAAGTGCGTAAAAATTTTATTATTTCCAATATCTGTTTTCGTAAAACTTGTTGCAAAACTTTCAAAAAAATGTTATTCTGTACTTGTTAGGTTCTGCATGCTTTATTACAGAAAAAAATGGTACTTTTGCATGCTGAAAAAGGATATAAAATTATTTAAAGAAGGATTTTATTTAAAAGATACATGAAAAATAAATATTTTTTGATTAAAATAATAATTTGTATCATTATAGCTTTGCTTGTCGTTCAGTCGTTTAAACTTCAGATTTCATTAAATGAATTAAGGAAGCAAAAAAGTGAACTTGAAAAGCAGGTTAATGAAACGCAGTATGAAGTGGACAGATTAAAAGAACAAAATAAACTCGCAGATGAAAACAGCGACGAGTACTGCGAGAGCGTAGCAAGGAACAAGCTTAATTACAGGGGCTCGGACGATATTATTTATTATAACGATACAAACGATTAAATTTTCCGGAGGCAAAGATTGAGGACTATTAATTCTGAAAAAATTACAGATTCAATAACAAGGCTTTTTATTGACGCAAATTACAACCTTCCAAAAGATTTGAAAGATTCGATAAATGCTGCGTTTCAAAACGAAACCGACAGCCTGCCTAAAAGCATTATGTCAAAACTTGTTGAAAACTGCGCCGCTGCAAAAGAAATAAACGTTCCGATATGTCAGGATACCGGAATGGCAGTTGTTTTTGCGCAAATAGGGCAGGACGTGCATATCGAAGGTGAAGATTTCAATACTGCGGTAAACAGGGGAGTTGCAAATGCGTATAACGAAGGCTTTTTGAGAAAATCTATATGTTCAGATCCTCTTTTTGACAGGAAAAATACGCTTGACAATACGCCGGCTGTGATATTTACGCAGATTGTGCCGGGCGATAAAATAAAAATTACCGCTGTTCCGAAAGGTTTCGGCAGTGAAAATATGAGCAGAATAAAAATGTTTACCCCAAGCGCTACAAAAGACGATATTGTGGAATTTGTTCTTGATACGGTAATTTGCGCCGGCAGCAACCCATGTCCGCCGATTGTCGTCGGAGTAGGTATAGGCGGAGATTTTGAATATTGCGCCATGCTTTCAAAACTTGCGCTTGTAAGGGATATCAGCATAAGAAATAAAAATCCCAAGTATTGCGAACTTGAAGATGAAATACTTGAAAAAATAAACGCTACGGGCATAGGTCCGCAGGGATTTGGAGGAAAAACAACGGCGCTCGGCGTCAATATTGAATATTTTCCTACGCACATAGCAGGACTTCCGTGCGCTGTCAATATCGGATGCCATGTCACAAGACACAAAACATGCGAAATATAAAATGGGTGAGGCTTTCGCCTCACCTTTATTTTACATTTATGAGTTCTGATATCGTTACAAAAGAGTATCCTTTTGATGAAAGGTTTTCGAGTATTTGCTTTAACGCTTCGGGTGTCGGGCTTTTCTTGCTGTTGTAATCATGGAAAAGTATTATGTCGCCGTCTTGCAGATTTAATATAACCGTGCTTACGATATTTTTAACCGCAGGGCATGTCCAGTCCTTGGTATCCTGCCTCCATGACCACAACACGGAAAATACATCGAGTTCGTGCAGTTCATCTACTATTTTGTTATTAAGATACCCTCCGGGCGGTCTGAAAAGTTTTGGGCGTTCACCGGTAATATCTTCGACAATGCACTGTGTTTTTTCTATTTCATCAATGAACTTTGCAACTGAAATTTTTTTAAGATTGGGATGCGAATAGGTATGGTTGCCTATTTCGTGTCCCATATTATATTCTTTCAGGACAAGATCCGGGTATTTTTGCGCATTTTCGCCGATTACAAAAAAAGTAGCCTTGGCATTGTATTCTTCAAGTATTTCAAGTATCTTTTCCGTGTATCTCGGATCCGGACCGTCGTCAAAGGTAAGAGCAACGCATTTTTTTGCGCTTCTGTTTGACATGATTATGCTGTCGTCTATTTTTTCGTACTCGTAGTCGCAGATTTTGTTTGTTTTTATATCTTTTTCATAATCAATTTCAAAAGTATATTTTGAATACGCAATAACTGCGGTTACGGGCAGTATCAACAGAACGGCAATTATTTTTTTATACAAAAAATCCGCCTCATTTCTTAAAATCCTGCAACGATTTAAAGGTATATCCGCGGTTTTCAAGCTCTGTTAAAAGATCGTCCAGAATATTTGCGTTAGTAGCCGAGGTTGGGTGCAAAAGAAGCACGCAGCCATTGTGAATCCTTGACAATATTAAATTTTTTGCCTTGTCGCACGGCATTTGCTTATTGTTATCCCAGTCGGCATATGCAAGACTCCAGAACACGGTGGTATAACCTAATTGATCTGCAAATTTAAGGTTTTCTTCGGAAAATCTTCCCTCGGGAGGCCTATAGAATTTGCTCATTTCTTCTCCGGTATATTCTTTATAAGTTTCTTCAAGAGATAAAAGTTCTTCTTTGAATTTTTCAATATCGGAAATTTTGCTCATATCGCGGTGGGATTTTGTGTGATTGCATACAAGATGCCCCTCATTTGCCATTCTTTTTACTAAATCGGTGTTGTTTTTAATAAGATTGGGAAGCACAAAAAATGCACCCGGGGCGTTGTGTTTTTTTAAAACGTCGAGAATTTTTTCGACGTTCCCGTTTTCATACCCTGCATCAAAAGTAAGATAAACCGCTTTCTCATCTTTGTTTCCCAAATAAATTGCATTGTAGTTGTCAATAAAATTTTTTGCTTCGTAAGAATCTGGCTGCTCGTTGTTTTTTCCCGGCATGCAATACCATGAATATGACATTGCTTGAGCGTTAATGCTTAAAACAGATAAGCAAAAAACCAAAACATAAACTGTAAATTTGGTAAATTTTTTTTGCATTTTTTTCACCTCCGAAATTAATATGTCCGAAATTTTTATATTTTATTGTCAGCTATTTTTTCATAATATGATAAAAAATACAAAAAATAAAAAATATTTGCATAAATATACAAAAACATATTGACTTTATACAAAATTATGCTATAATATAAAACATAATAAAGAAATCGGAGGAAATAAAAAATGTCTGAGATTAAAAAAGTAGTGCTTGCATATTCCGGCGGGCTTGACACGTCGATAATTATACCGTACCTTAAAGAAAATTATGATAACTGCGAAGTAATTGCGGTGTCGGGAGATGTAGGACAGGGAACCGAACTTGACGGACTTGAAGAAAAGGCGAAAAAAACAGGGGCGTCAAAACTTTATGTTGCGGATTTGACAAAGGAATTTATTGAAGATTATATTTTCCCGACCGTAAAAGCCGGCGCAAAATACGAAGGAAAGTACCTTTTGGGAACGTCTTTTGCAAGACCGATTATCGCAAAAAAAATTGTTGAAATCGCTCTTGCCGAAGGCGCCGATGCGATTTGCCACGGCTGCACGGGAAAGGGCAACGATCAGGTTCGTTTTGAACTTGCAATAAAGGCATTTGCGCCGAATATGAAAATAATTGCTCCTTGGAGGACATGGAATATAAAATCGCGTGAAGAAGAAATCGACTATGCGCAGGCGCACAATATTCCGCTTAAAATAAGCCGTGAAACAAATTACTCAAAAGATAAAAATATCTGGCACCTCTCACATGAAGGTCTTGACCTTGAGGATCCGGCAAACGAACCTTTATACGATAAAATTCTTGAAATGGGAGTTTCTCCCGAAAAAGCACCTGACAAGGCTACATATGTAACAATATCTTTTGAAAAGGGAATACCGATTGCAATTGACGGCAAAAAGACAGGAAGCGTAGAACTTCTTACATATCTTAATAAAATAGGCGGAGAAAACGGCATAGGTATTGTGGATATGATTGAAAACAGGCTTGTCGGAATGAAATCGCGCGGAGTTTATGAAACGCCCGGCGGAACAATTCTTTATGCTGCGCACGAAGTCCTTGAGAGTCTGACTCTTGACAGGGATACGCAGCATTACAAGGAACTTGTTTCGTCAAAGTTTGCGGAACTTGTTTATTACGGACAGTGGTTCACACCGCTGCGTGAAGCGTTGTCGGCATTTGTCGATAAAACTCAGGAGCATGTAACCGGTGATGTAAAATTAAAATTATATAAAGGAAACATTATAAATTCCTCCGTTACGTCTCCTTATTCTCTTTACAATGAAGATATTGCAACATTCGGGGAAGATCATGTATATAACCAAAACGACAGCGCGGGATTCATAAATCTTTTCGGTCTTCCGATAAAAGTTGCCGCAATGGCAAAGGAAAAATGGAACAATAAGTAATTTTTTGAGGTATTGCGTTATGAAAATGTGGCAGGGACGTTTTAAAAAGGAAGAAGATCTGCAGGTAAACGATTTCAATTCTTCCGTAAGGTTTGATATGCGAATGTATAAACAGGATATTTCGGGCAGCATAGCGCATGCAAAGATGCTCGGAAAGCAGAATATCATTTCTCAAAAAGATTCCGAAACAATAGTTTGCGGGCTTTATGGAATACTTTCGGATATTGAAAGCGGAAAACTTAAAATTGATATGTCGGCTGAAGATATACATATGTTTGTCGAGGAAGAACTTACCAAAAGAATCGGCAACTGCGGAAAAATGCTCCATACCTCAAGAAGCAGAAACGACCAGGTTGCCCTTGATACAAGGATGTATGTTTCGGAAGAAATTGAAAATATCACGGGACTTCTTAAAAATTTGTGTGGTGTAATAATTGAAATTGCAAAAAACAATATGGGCACGATAATGCCGGGATATACTCATCTTCAAAGAGCGCAGCCGGTTACATTTGCGCATTATATTCTTGCATATGCCCAGATGTTTAAAAGGGATATTGAACGACTTTGCGACTGCAAAAAGAGAACTCTTGCACTGCCTCTCGGAGCATGCGCCCTTGCCGGAACCACGTATGATATCGATAGGTTTTACGTGGCTGAAGAACTCGGCTTTAACGGGGTATGCGAAAATAGTATTGACGCCGTATCTGACCGCGATTTTGCTCTCGAATTTTCGTTTTGCCTGTCGCTTATCATGACGCATCTTTCGAGATTTTCCGAAGAAATTATTCTTTGGTGCTCGTCGGAATTCTCTTTTATAGAACTTGACGACGCCTTTTCAACAGGTTCATCAATAATGCCGCAGAAAAAGAACCCCGATGTTGCGGAACTTGTCAGGGGAAAAACAGGGCGCGTATACGGCAGCCTTATGTCTTTGCTTACTGTCATGAAGGGACTTCCGCTTGCGTATAACAAGGATATGCAGGAAGACAAGGAAATGATGTTCGACGCAATTGACAATACAAAAAACTGCATTTCGACTTTTTCGCGAATGTTTGAAACAATTTCGGTGAAAAAAGATAAAATGCGCGATGCCGCAAATTTCGGTTTTATAAACGCCACCGACTGTGCAGATTATCTCGTGAAAAAAGGAGTTCCTTTCAGGACGGCTTATAAAGCCGTAGGAGAACTTGTCGCTGTATGCATAGAAAAGGGCTTGTCTTTTGAAACTCTGCCTATTTCGGAGTATAAAAGCGTTTGCGAATTGTTTGATAACGATGTATATGACGCCGTGAATATCGACAACTGCGTAAACAGAAGAAAGGTATTCGGCGGTCCCTCGGAAGAATCCGTAAATACGCAGATAGCAAGTCTTGAAAAGTTTTTAAAAAATATATAATAAAAAAATTACCTACTTGAAAAATTTGTATATTTGATTTATAATATTATGGAAATTAAATATATATTAAAAAGGCAGGTAAAATATGAAGATTTTGGTTATTAACGCAGGAAGTTCTTCTATAAAATATCAACTTATTGATATGGAAAACGAATCGGTTCTTGCGAAAGGTCTTTGCGACAGAATAGGTATTGAAGGCGGAAACTTTAAACATAAGGTTCCTGGCAGAGATGACTACGCTGTTAATGTCGATATGAAAAACCACGAGGAAGCAATAAATCTTGTAATCTCTACTCTTATAAGCAAAGAACACGGAGTTATCAGTTCAATGAAAGAAATTGACGCGGTAGGCCACAGAGTGCTTCACGGCGGAGAAAAACTTTCGGGATCTATCATTGTCGATGAAAAAGTAAAAGAAGCAATAAGAGAATGTTTTGACCTCGGACCGCTTCATAACCCCCATAATCTTACCGGAATTCTTGCGTGCGAAAAACTTATGCCGTCTGTTCCGCAGGTTGCGGTTTTTGACACCGGCTTCCATCAGACAATGCCGGATTATGCATATTTATATGCTTTGCCGTACGAATACTATGAAAAATACAAAATCCGCCGTTACGGATTCCACGGAACGTCACACAGATATGTTAGCCAGAGAGCAGCGGCAATGCTCGGAAGAGATAGTAAAAACCCCAAGGGTCTTAAAGTTGTTACATGCCATCTCGGAAACGGTTCATCAATCGCAGCGGTTGCCGACGGTAAATGCATGGATACCACGATGGGTCTTACGCCTCTTGAAGGTATTATGATGGGTACAAGATGCGGAAGCATTGACCCTGCCATTATTCCTTTTCTTATGGAAAAAGAACATATGTCGGCAAAAGAAATCGATACCATGATGAATAAAAAATCCGGTATACTCGGAGTTTCGCAGACAACAAGCGATAACCGCGACATTGAAGAGGGTGCAAGAAAAGGAAACAAGAGATATCAACTTATTGAATCCATGCTTTGCCACCAGCTTACAAAATACATAGGCGGTTATGCCGCTGCAATGGGCGGACTTGATGCCGTTGTATTTACGGGCGGTATCGGTGAGAACAATCCGCAGTACAGAACCAGAGTTGCCGAAAAACTTGCTTTCCTCGGCGTTAAAATCGATGAAACGTTGAACGCAAAAGCAAAACGCACAAGTGAAGAGTTTGATATTTCAACACCCGACGCCAAGGTTCGTATGCTTGTTATTCCTACAAACGAGGAACTTATGATAGCGCGCGATACTCTTGAACTTTGTTCAAAATAATTTATTATTTAAACCCCTGTGTGTCTTTACAGATACACAGGGGTTTTGCAGTTTCGGATGCTTTTTAGTTTTATTCATTATTATTGTCAACGGCATATATTAAACAGGCAATCCCCGCAATTAACGAAAATAATATTGCTCCGCCGATTCCTTCATTGTTCAAGGCGGTTCCTGCAAAAAAGCCGATTATTCCGGAAAAAGCCATAACGATAACCGATACTGAAGTTCTGAATTTTTTCATGATATAAATCCTCACTTTTTTACAAAATAAAAATTTGTGTCCCAGGACGGGATATATTTAAAATGCCTGAAATACACATTGTACTCCGAATGCAAATCGAGCACGGTAAACGGAATGTCGAAATAATCTTCGCTTCTGTGATACGCCGCAACACAAATGCACGGAGCACATCTTTTTATGGTGTTCTCAAGCCCGAGCAGCGCTTTTTTGTCGGATCCTTCGGCGTCGATTTTTATAATGCCGACTTTTTCGTTTTTCAGAATGTTGTCGGCTCTTACGGCTTTGGTTTCTACAGATTTATTGTGTAAAGCGTTGCTTTCGATTGAACTGTTTCTTCCTGAGCGCGAGTTGAAAAAAAGCGTTCCGTCCTTGTCATACGCTGCGGCGTTGTAACAATCAATGCTGCAGTTTTGAATTTTTTCTGTGTTTTTCAAAAGTTTTGCAAAGTTTTTTATATCCGGTTCAAATGCGGTTATTTTTGTTATACGGTTATTTGTGAAATAAAGAAATTGGTTTATCGTATCTCCGTTATATGCGCCTATGTCGACATAACGGCACGGAAAATCTATTTTAAAAATATTGTCAAAACTTTCTTTTATATCGGTCTGACATGAAAAAAGGTATTCTACTTTGCCTGAAAGTTTGTATTTTATTGAAGAAACATAAACTTCTTTTGATTTTTCATCGCTTAATTTTTCATACACTTTTTCGAATTTTGAAATATTTGAAAGAAAATAGTTGTAGTCAAAAAGAGTATCTCCGAAAACAGGCACGTCCGGCAGGTAAAATTCTTGCTCCGACATTAAAAATTTTACGTTTTCTATCACTTCGTCAAGGTTTGTCCCGAAAGACATGAGAATTATCATGTTCGGGAATTTCTCTTTTAAATCCGAATATTTTTGAACTTTGAAGGAATGAAAGTTTTTGTCGCGTACAAAACCGTCGCTTGCGAAAACTCCGGATATTTCAATGTTTTTTTCATGAAGTACATTTATAATTTTATCGGCGCCGTCACCCATGCCATAGAGTACAATCGGTTTTTCTGCATGTTCAAGGCGATGCCATAGGTCACATTTGATATCGGAAAAAAAGTCTGCAAAGTTCATTTTATTCTCCCGTGTTTTTTTATATATTTTACCATTTTTACTCTTTAAAGTAAATATATTCCAGTATAATTTTTTACAAAACATGCAATGTTTTTATTTGACTGCAAGGCATTTATATGTTATAATAAACTTGATTTCGATGTATGAAGCGAGGGGATAAAATGAAAGCAAAAAAAATAATATCTTTTTTAATTACGGCAGTTATACTGCTTTCAAATTTCAGCGTATATGCTTTTTACGATGTGTATGAGCAGCAGCGCACAATGATTGACGAACAGACATATACCGTTTCTCCGGGACTTACATATACTGAAACAACATTTAATGTTTTAGATACAAATTTTGAAAGGGCATATTATTTTGAATATACTCCCGGCATGGGAACAAATGTTGTTACTTCATGCGGGCAGTACATATACGGAACAAATTCATTAAAAACTCTTACGGAAAAAATGGAAGAACAGGGTTTGAGAGTTGTCGGAGGCATAAACGGCGATTTTTACAGTATGAAAACCGGTATTCCGCTGAGCGCCATGATTCAGAACGGAGAAATAATTACGTCTGACGACAATAGGCTTGCTTTAGGATTTGACAAGGACGGCAAGGCGATTATATCAAAACCTGAAATGCATATTTCTCTTAAAAACGATGTTAAAAGTTTGAATATTGCCCATATAAATAAATACCCGCTTGAATGGGGACTGTATTTGCTTACCGACAGTTTCTATCCGACAACAAAAAGCACGCTTGCGTCATATGAAATTGTGCTTATGCCTTATTCCGAAAAAACGCTTGTAAAAGAACCTGAAAATTATGAAAAAAAAGAAGAAACCGAACTTATTTCGAAAATTTCCGGTTCTTCCGAAAATTTGGAAAATCCTGAATATGAAACATATGAATATACAAAGGATTCGGATAAATTATATATGGGATGCGGCGTAAACGTTGTCGTAAAAGAAATCCGCAAGGATTCTTTGGATTCAAAAATACCAGAGGGATGCTTTGTATTGTGCGCGGAAAACGTTTATCAGGGAGCATATGTTGAAAACATGCAGGTGGGAGATGAATTCCTGCTGTCTGTTGACGGCAATGAAGAATGGGAAAACATTCGTGAAGCAATCGGAGCGTCCGGCGGACTTATACTTTCCGGCGGAGAATATACCGAGGACGTGTACATAGACCATTATACAAATTTGCATCCGCGAACGGCTGCAGGCGTCCGTGAAAACGGAGAAGTTGTGTTTTTCTGCGTTGACGGCAGAAAAAAGGGCAGCAGCTGCGGAATGTCGGTTCAGCAGGTAGCATATGAACTCAAAAGACTCGGATGCATAACCGCTATAAACCTTGACGGAGGCGGTTCCACAACCGTTTACAGCGCGCTTACAGGAAAACCGAATTCCTCATTGCAAAATATTCCGTCCGATATTTCCGAGAGGAGAACCGCAAATTCAATACTTTTTGTAAACAATTCGGAAAAAATCGGGAATATTTCAAAATTGCAAATGTATCCGAACAATATTTATGTATTTTCGAAGAGTTCGTTAACTCTTGGAGATGTTCTTGCAGCCGATGAAAATTATTTTCCGGTGGATATTTCCGAATATGAAAAAGAGTTTCTTATAAGCGGCGAAAATTCCGACTCAAGGATTGTTGATAATAATAAGTTTCTTGCCGGAACGGTTCCGGGAAGGGTAAACCTTGAATCAAGAATAACAAAAGATTCCTCGGACATTGTTCTGCCGTGCGGATATGTTAATGTTATAAACGACATTTCGGAGTTTTCATTTTTTGAAGATACCTTTAATATTTCTCCGTTTGAAAGCATTACTTTTGATGCAGACGCGTCTTTTAACAACGCGCATGTCGCTATTAACTGCTCAGGAATAAGCTGGAACCTTGACGGTGATGAGGAATCTGAAAATATTGAATACCATGATTTTGACGAATCGGGACTTATTAGCGGCAAAAAAGGCACACTTGACGAGAATGGCGTGTTCACTCCTTCGACGGAAGGGGAAACTTACAATATTTACGCTAAAGCGGGAAACGCTGTGGCAAAAATTACTGTAAGCGTAGACAAGTTCCCTTTTTCTGACAGCCGTGAACATTGGTCGGCCGAAAGTCTTTATGATATATACAAACACGGACTTATGCAAGGGGAGAGAACTGCAGATGAAACTCTTGCATTTAAACCCGACAGAACTATTTCAAAGGCCGAATTTCTTACAGTACTTGCGAGAATGCTGAAAACTGTAGATGAAAATTTCGAGGAACAAACGGTTCCTGAAGAAAATACCGAGGCTGAAGAAATCTCCTCCGAAACCGAAGAAAACACCACGGAAGAACCAACCTTACAAGATACAAAACTTGAACGTTTTTCGGACTTTTCGGAAATTCCGGACTGGTCTTTAAAATACATAGATTCTCTTGATAAAATGGATACCGGTCTTAACCTCATTGACATAATTTCGAAAACCGATGCCGACGGAAATATAACGCTTAATGCAAGAGAAAATATATCAAGACTTGAGGTTCTTGCTCTGCTTGGCGCGCTCTGTGATGACACGGACGAGGATTTTCTCATATTGTATCCGGATACCGTAAATCTTAAAGATCATAAATACTCGAAATACATAAATAACGCACTTGCTTATAAAATATTCAGCGGGTATCTTGACGGCACTATAAGAACCGAAAACTCACTGACAAGAGCTGAGGCTGCAACTGTCCTTCTTAGATACGAGGATGCGTCACAGCAAAAATCATGAATAATAAAAACACCCTTTGGCAATAATTTTCAAGGGGTGTTTTTGTGTTTTCGTATTTAACTGTCTACTGGGCTGCAATGGCATTTTTTTGTATTATAATTAAAATGTATAAATCATACGAGGTCGGAACATTGCCTTGTTTTGTTGCTTTGTCGTCAATTACCGCATTTTTTGCAGGACTTTTTGGAGTCAGATTTTATGTTCAGACATTAATTTTTTTGATTGCGTTTTTTGCTTGTATGACAATTTCAATTATTGCATCAAAAAAACATAGTTTAGGCAAAGATGAATTTCCTCATAAATATATAATAATTACAAAAACCAATAAAAACGAGTATGGTAAAGCCTATCGGAACGGAAAGATTTTTTCTTACTGTAACCGAACTAATAAAAAAATATCCGAAGGGACAGTGAAAAAAGTGTATAAAGAACCTTCGGGAAATTCAATTGATATTGTTTTTTAAAAACCTGTAATAAAAAGTTGAAATATCAAATATAATATGATAAAATAAAATGTAAAAAACAAAAAAGGAAAAGTTATGAACAGAAAGAAAAGAATTGGCGACAGAAAAGACGGATATTTAATAAGAACCCTTGATCCTATATCAAAGGTTTCTCCATATATAATGAAAACGCGCTGCGGGTCTATGAACCTTATCAATATGACAATTGATATTGATGAAGTTGATGATTATCTGAGGGAAAAACGCAAAAACGGATTTAAAAATATAAGTATGCTGCATTTTATGATTGCAACATATATAAGAACAGCGTCGCAAATGCCCGGAATAAACAGGTTTGTAAACGGACAGAAAATTTATGCAAGGTATGGAATTGAAATTTGTCTTGCCGTTAAAAAAGAATTGGTTTTGAACGCTCCGGAAACTATTGTAAAATGCAAATTTACACCCGATTGTACTCTTGAAGATGTGTATAATATACTTAATGCAAAGATTGAGGAATACAAAAATAACGACGATCAAAATAAGTTCGATAATACTGCCAAAATTTTAAATTACATACCAGGACTTTTTTTGAGATTTTCGATAGGATTTTTAAGTTTTCTTGATTATTTCGGTCTTTTGCCGAAATCTTTAACTGACGTAAGTCCGTTCCACGGTTCATTTTTCATAACATCAATGGGATCTCTCGGAATTCCGGCAATATTTCATCACTTGTATGACTTCGGGAATCTGCCGGTTTTTTGCGCCTACGGCGCTAAAAAAAGCGTATATCAACTCTCATCAACAGGGGAGCCTGAGGAGAAAAGATGTATGGACTTTTCTTTTGCTCTTGATGAAAGAATATGCGACGGGCAATACTACGCTTCATGTATGAAATTTATCAAAAAGATATTCAAAAATCCCGCCATACTCGATAAAAAACCGGAACAGATTGTTCCGGATATAGATTAATTTTTTTCTTTTGCAAAAAGGCATGCCGAAAAGCAGTTGTTGCCGCATGTCAGGTTTTTGCCCAATACGGAAATGTTATTTCCGTCATGCTTGTAATTGATTTCCAGCGTGTCACCGAGATGTGCTTCATGCAAAAAATCAATATTGAAAGACTCTATGTTGCAATTAAAGTTTATGTTTTTGTCAATATGATCAAAAATTATATCGGCGTATCGTGTGTTGTTAAGATGCAGGTTTTCGTCAATCATACTATAAGTTACATTCATAGATGCATGGTAGTCTGACTCTGATAGAACATTTGTTTTAACAGGGGAAATATCAATGATTTTAGGGTCCATTTTGATTTTCCATGGAAGAGCAGAAGACCTTAAAAGTTTTCTCGAAGCGAAGTCGATTAAAACCCACTCAGTTGAGCAGACTGCGCAAAATTCATCTTCACCGGAGATTTTAACTGAAAAATCTCTGATGAATCTTACGCCTGATTCCGAAATCGGAATTGTTGAAACTATAATGTCGTTATCTGCAGGTATTTTTTTTAATAGTTTCAGATTTACTTTTGTAAGAACAAATACGATATTATGCTCGCGCATTCTGTTGTATGTAATATCCATCGCGTCAAGATCTTCACGTGCAGTTTGCTGAAAAAATTTCATGAGCGACGAAATTTTGATATTTTGATCGCAATTGCAATCGTAAGTATTTAATTGAAAAGTTTTTGAAAGTGACATTTATATTTTTTCTCCTGAAATTTTTAGTTGATTTATATATTTTTATAACATAATTTCGCTGTTTTGTCAATTATACAAAACGAAAAATTATGTTTCAGCGGTTTTTCTATAAAATTTGCTGCAAAGGATTTTACTCTGCAAAATAACTTTTTGCAGATTTTCTTTTTTTATTCTTATTTGTACTCACCTCAATTATATAAAATTTTAATTTTATATAATTAGTAGTATGAAAAAATATAAGGGAATCGAGTCCCCTTATAAGTTTTTGTGAATTTTTTTATCAAACCTTGACAATACTTCCGTAATCGTATAAAGGAATGTTTGACAGTGAAACCGGTTCTGTGTCAAATTTTTTGCAGAAATTATAAATTTTTGTATATTCCGGATGTTTTGAAATATCTCCGCAAAATCCGAGTTTGTTTTCTGAAATTTTTCCCGAAGCGCCTCCGATAAATCCGTATTGATACCCGTTTAATTTTACATAGTGCGTTTCCAGCAGCAATATGTTATATGAATAATCTGCGAGAACTTTTGCAATTCCGGAATCCTCCGTAATAATGCTATTATCATTTACAATGCAAATATTGCACTTTGCATAGCCTTGTTTTACATTAATTATTCTGAAATTTTCCGCATTTGCAAAATCGGACGCCTCTTTTGCGATATAATTCTTATTGCAGATAATATCTTTTCCACACATAGCAGCATTGAGTTTTACGTCGTAAGGATACTGACATTTTATGTTATGTTCAAATTCAATACAGGTGCTGTTCCCTGCTATCTTTGCATATTTTTTGTCAAGAACAAATGTTTTATATCCTATTTTTAATATGTTCATATCGGGATGTGCGCATATCGGGTCATCAAGAAACGGGTTTTTGGGAATTTTTATTGCCTCAATTCCGAAAGAAGCAAGTTTTTTTAAAATTGAACTGTCGATTCCGGAATCCACAAATACTTTATTGTAGTAGTTCATAACTTTATGAGAAGAGTTTTAAAGAATCAAAAATTCCCCGTATAGGAACAATTTCGGCTCCGGGATATTTTTTGTCTTTAATTTTTAAATAGTTTTTGTAAGGTATCAAAATTTTTGTAAATCCAAGCCTTATGGATTCGTTTATTC
>CAKSDR010000028.1 GCA_934446095.1 uncultured Eubacteriales bacterium
TTTGTCAGGTGCAATTTTTTCGGTTGCCGATATTATAATTCCGGCAATTTCTTTATTCGCACTCAAAATAATTTGCTCTTTTTCTTTTTCGCTCTCGATTTTTGATTTGGCGACTATTTCGTCCGCAAGCGCCTGTGCCTGCACCATTTTATCCTTTTTAAAATCAAAGATTTCTTTATCCGCCAAAATTTTCTTCTGCTTTATTTCATTTTCCGCATTGCTGAGTTTTTCATCATAATAAGCCTTCGTCTTTTCTGCCTGCTCAAGGTCTTTTTTTGCTTTTTCATCCATTGATTTATAATATTCCGAACGCTTATTCATAAATTCTTTTACAGGCTTATACAACAGAAAGTACAGTATAGCAAACAAAATTACAAAATTCAGCATATGCAGCAAAATCTGCTGCAGATCTATATTTAAAGGAAGTGTATTCATAACTTTTCACCCTGCCTGTTATAATACAAATATTATAAGTATTGCAATAATAAGTGCGTAAATAATAGCAGTTTCTATAAATACAAGGCCAAGCATAAGATTTGCTCTTATATCACCTTTTGCTTCAGGCTGGCGTGCAATGCTTTCAAGCGACTTTGAAATTGAAAGTGCCATTCCGACAGCGCCTGCGGCGGCAGCAAGTCCTACGCATACGGCAGCCGCATACGCTTTACCGGAAGAAGAATTATCACTGCTTTCAACTGCCTGTTCCGCATCATCTACAACAAGATTATCCTTTTCATTCAAAGCATATGCGGAAAATGCGGTAATAAATACTATTATTAATAATGCGCATACCGCTAAAATTTTTCTTGTGTTGTTTTTCATAATCGATTACCTCTTTTCATTTTTTTCGGTCGCTTCACCGTAAAACAATGCGGTAAGCATTGTAAGCACATATGCCTGTATAAAGGCATGCAGCAATGTAAACAATACTCCGACTATTACCGGCAAAACAAAACTTAACTTTGTATAATAATAAACTAATTCCGTTACAAGGGCTCCGCTCAAAAGTGCCCCGAAAAGTCTGAAACTCATCGATACCGGAAGCGAAAAATCCTTTAACACCCTTCCTGCTCCGCGCAGTCCGTTGCTTATAATTCCTCCTGACAGAATCACGACATATGACAAAACGCCAAGCGCTATTGCGGCATTTATATCAGAAAGAGGTGCCGGAAGCGCAACCGACGTTTTATTTTGTGAAACCGCCTGAAAACCAAACAGTTCGAAAATGGTTCCGAGAAAAATATACGTACCCGCCGCAAACACATATCCGCCAAGAAACTTATTCCTTGACGGGCTGTTGGTTTTTGACAAATTATCAAACATACCTACAGCCTGTTCCAGAAGCATCTGGAATTTACCGGGTATTATTTTAAATTTTGGTATTGCAAATATACGCACTATAATCGCAAACAGCGTTATTAAAACTGTTACGGTTACTGCAGAAACAAGTCCGGGATTTACTTTTCCGAAAAACAAAAAATCAATTTTTTGTTTTTCATGCAAAACCTCATCTTTCATTACCTGCTGTATCGTTTCGCTTTTTTCCGAAGCACCGCCTGTAAGCGCAATGCCAAAAACAAGCAAAAAAATTATAAAAGCAAATATTGCAATGCTAATATTTCTTTGTCGTTTGCTCATTAAAAATCACCTTTCATGAAACCTAATTTTGCATATTTTGTATTATATTATACTCATTTCTCAAAAAAAGTCAATGTATAAATAAGCACAAATTTATATAAAAAGGCAATGAGACCCTAAAAAGCGGCCCCATTGCCAAAATTTTAAAATTTAATTTATTTTATTTATAAATTTCTGTCCATCCGGGCACATCCGGATATTTATCGGGATCTACAACATTCAAAATATATTTATAAATATATTCCTGATTGTATTCGGGTTCCGTAGTGCTTGCATATGCCTTTTCAGCAATATAAAAAATACTTGCGCTGTATTCTTTTCCGTATATTGTATGTTCATATCCAGAAGCATCGGTATAAGTAATATAAGGAACCACGCTGTAATATCTTGTGTAGTTCAAAACGCTTATATCAACCATACATACGCTGTATTTTATATAATCTTCGGAAAATTTCAGCAAGTTTACCGCGGGAACAGTGCTTGCTTTATATTCTTTTCCATTATAAGTATACGAGCCGTCCTTAACCAATTTTTCATTTCCGAGGATTACCGTAGGCAAAACTACCGTACCAAAACCAATTCCGGTATCTGAAGAAGATTCGGGTTTTATAGAACCTGCAATTGCATCAACGGCCCTTAAAATGCTGCGATCCATATGAACAACAAATCTCAGTCCTTGTTTTACTTCAGCATCTTTTATTCTTATCTGCGCACCCTGCATATAGAAATTTGCATTCGGCGAATCATAATCAGTTTCCAAATCTATAAATTTTGCGGAAATTTTTTCTCCGGCATTTACAATCATACCATTGGTTACAGGCGTTTTTCCGTCAGAAAGATACCAGCCCAAAAACAATTTGCCGGAAACTTCCGGAGCAGTTTCAGAAAGTGTTACTGCGCTTTGTGTTATAACGTCAATTACACCCGCATTTTCTTCATTGTATTCAACAAAAAGACCGGCAGTACCCGATGTTACAGTTATTTTTCCAGGCGTGAACGATGTCGGAACATCTTCCGTGTTATAGTTTGCGGCAGCTCCGAAAATATGCGCTCCGACCGAATAATCTCCGTTTGCGGCATCGCTGTTTATCAAAAAGGTTGCGGTAAATAAAGTTCCGGTAAGTTTTGAATCACTTTCAATTGCATTTTCATATTCATCATATGTAACTTCGCTCGACTCGAGAAGCAGTTTGTTTCCTGCAACATTTGGAGTCATGGTCTTTAAAACGTCACCGACTTTTAATCCCTTAAGTTCCATAACTGTTTTATCATAATCAAGTTCTATTTGCATCGCAAACATTCCCGGATTATTGTCAACATTAAAGGTAACTTTTGCAAGCTGTCCTGCCGAAGATACTGTGTTTTGAACAGATACTGAAAATATACCTGTATCCGCAGACACGCTAAAACTCAGCATCGTAAGCATCATAGCAACTGCAATAATAACAGAAAGACTTTTTTTCATATAATCTTCTCCTCGTATTTTTTACGACTAAAATTTAAAACTCCGTGATTATACCTGCAATATATTTTCTTAATACTACCAAATCCTTTGCGTCGACCACATTGTCGAAGTTAACATCGGCAGCTGCAACATCAATATCTGAAATGCCTGCAAGATATTTTCTAAGTTCAATTAAGTCTTTTGCGTCGATCAGGCCGTCGGCATTTATATCTCCGACCACAGACGGGAAGCCCGTTACATTAACCTGAAATGAAGTTGTAAGAGATCCGCAAATAATATTTACAGTATTTTTGCCGTTTTTTGTAAAACTGCTTTCAACAGTATAAGGGATATCATAAGCAGACAAACTTATACTTGAATTTTCGGTTAAAAGTTTTATGATGCTTCCGGTCATATCTACAGTTTCATCTTTTCCATAGTTAAGTTTCAAAGGAAGTGTAGTAACCGAAAGGCCAGTTATTTTTGTTTTTTTGTCAATATTGCTGTAATCCGAGCCGTTATCTATATAATATACTTCTGTTCCGGAGCCGAGTCCTTCAAAAGCCTTATACGAAGAAAGTTTATCCGAAAGCACAAATATTTTACTGAGTTTTCCGCATTCGGAGAAAGCATACTCGCCGACACTTTTTACAGGCGCTGCAATAACCGCGGTCTTAAGTTCCGAACATCCAAGAAAGGCATATGGCGATATAGAAACGACATTCTGTCCCAAAACTGCACTTTCCGCCAAAAGATTTTTACATTCGTAAAGTACATTTCCGGCCATAACCAAGTCATCTGCATAATTGTTGTACCAGCCGGTATTATAAAATGCACCGCTTCCGACAAAATTTAAAGTATCCGGAAAATCAAATGCGGAAATATTCACGCAATTTCTGAATGCGTCGTAATCTATTGTTTCAACGCCGGACGGAATATCCAAAGAATCAAGTCCGCTGCAATTCATAAAAGAATACGCGCCAATGGATTTAAGACTAACCGGCAAAGACACAGTACTGAGATTTGCACAGCCGGAAAAGACTCCGTCTTTAAGGCTGCTAAGCGAAGACGGCTGCATATTTGCGCTTGCAAGCGATGTACAATCCTCAAACGCACCCGCGCCGATAGTTTCAAGGGCCGCAGGAGCAGTTATACTTGTCAATGCGCTGCATTTTGAAAATGCATACTCGTCTATTTTTTCAACACCCGAACCCAAGTTTACACCAGAAAGTCCCGTGCAGCCGTAGAAAGCACACTTTCCTATCGTTTTCACGCTGTCGGAAACACTGAGCGATGTAATATATGTGTTTCCTTTTAATGCTTCGGGCGATATGCTTAAAACCCCCGACTCAACATTTAACGAAGAGCGTGTATAATCTTTAACGCTGTACAGGCATTTTCCGATATAAATTACGCTGTTTGAACCAAAACCGGAAAGCAGTTCCGTGTAATAAGGCGTAGTTTTAAATGCCAAAAGGCCTATGTACTCAAGGTTATCTATTCCGTTTATAGCCGAAAGAGATGTACATCCCTCGAAAGCATAATCTCCCAAAAACTTCACGCTGTTACTTGCAAAAGTGATTTGAGTCAAATTGCTGCAATAGCGAAAAGCGCCTCCGTAAACAAACTCTACGGTATCCGGAACCGACAGACTTGCAATACCGCTGTTTTCAAATGCTCCGGAACCTATTCCTTTAACAGTGTATTCGTCGCCTTTATATATGACCTTTGATGTAATAAAAGCATTCTCGGAAAGCGATGATGCGTCACTGACATATGCGGTTTTTGCGTCGACATCGAACGCATACTTTATGTTATTTACAGTTGCGTATACATTTTTTGCAGAACACAACGTGAAATTAGATAAAGTCATGATTAAAACTGAAACGGCAATAAAATTTGAAACGACTTTTTTCAATTTCAAACATAAACACTCCCTTATTTTAAATTTCCAAGGCAATTCTAAATTGCCATCATTCGTTATATATTATACCACATATTAAGTTATATTGCAACATAAATTTATAAAAATTTCAAGATTTCCCGGTATCAACATACATATTTATGATAACAAGGTTTTGCGGATTCGGCCTTGAAATATTCCAGTAAAGCCCGCCTCTTAACGAATATTCACGTATAAGATCAAACTTTGCTTTTATGCTCCTTGCGTCTTCATACCATACTTCATGTTCAACGCCGTCTATATAATAATTATAGTACGGAGCCATAGCGTCGGTATCGAATTTTATTTCCGCATTATATTCTATCGCCCTGTCGACTGCCTGTATATACGATAAAGTTTCTGCCTGCGTTTCGCCTCTCACAAAAGGCAGCGGCCAATCGTATCCGTAGTTTGATATGCCGAGGAAAATTTTACTGTTATCAATCTCGCTTATCGCATAATTTATTACCCGGCGCATCGAATTTACAGGAGCCACAGCCATAGGCTCGCCGAATTTGTATCCCCATTCGTAAGTCATGATAAGCACAGAGTCGGCAATATTTCCGATTGCCGCATAATCTACGCCTTCATACAAAAGTCCCGGCTGATCTGCGGAAGTTTTCGGCGGAAGCGCGACAAACAGCGTATAGCCATACCCCGAAAGATAATTTTTCAGATATGCCAAAAATTCGATATACGCCTGCTTGTTTTCCGCATACAAAAATTCAAAGTCTATATCAAGTCCGATATATCCTTTTTCCTGCATATTAACAACTATATTTTCACACAGAACAGGCCATAAATTTTGATTTTTCAAGAGATAATCGGACAATTCATTGCTGAAATTGCCGTACCCAGTGAGAGTAGATATATGCATTATCGGCAGTGCACCATATCTGTAAATCTGTCCTATCATCTGACTGTCATCAGGCGAAATAAGTTCCCCCTGCCTTGTAAATCCATAGGTAAACGGGATAACATAGTTAAAAAACGGAATTTCAGTGTTAATCAGGTTTTCATCTGTAAAAGTATATGCGTATCCGCCGAGTTCAAAGGAATATTCCTTTTGGGTGTCGTATCTTATAACTATATCCTGGTTTTGACTGAGAATGTCATTTCCCATAAGCTGCAAATTGTTTCTGAACAAAGAATATTCCGTAACGCCATAGTCCTGCGCTATCTGAGAAACTTCGGTTCCGGCCGAAAAAAAGCCCGTAACTTCCGGAATCGGTACAACTATGCTCTGTCCGACCGTCACTCTTCCTCCGTACTTTTCAAGCCCGTTGCTAATAATCAAAAGTTGCAGGCTGACGCCGTAATTTCTCGCAATGCTATATAACGTTTCACCGCTTTGCACCGTATGAATATACATATGTGATATCACCTCAAAACAATATATTCGCACTTTATTAAAATATGCCCCGCCTGCAGCGCCGGCAACTTTATAAAATAAAAAATATAAATTTTTTAAAACCACTTGAATTATAAGTTTTATTATGGTATAATAGCGACATAAATTCTTGCTCGGCAAGATTTTGTGTATTTTGCGCTTCGCAATCTGATATGCCGGTATGATGGAATTGGCAGACGTGCTGGACTCAAAATCCAGTGGTAGCGATACCGTGTCGGTTCGACCCCGACTACCGGCACCAAACTTTAAAAATCCGAACGTTTTACCTATAAGAAAAACGTTCGGATTTATTCTTTTTATATCTATAATAAAATAGTAAAAGTCAAAGCGAAGAATACACTTCTTCGCTTTGTTGTTTTATTATATTTTATCTAACAACTCTCCTTTTTTATCATAAGAGAACACGACGCAGTTATCGATATTTCGCTTATTGATAAGGAACTTCGGACGTCTTGCAGAGCCATTCGGCTGATGTCCCTGATTGAACGCTGTCAACGCTTCGTTCATATTTACTCTGTTAAGTTCGCAAATTCGCATGCGTGTAAATTTGACGGAATGCTTCATACGATTTTTATAAGAAATTTCCCCGCCATCAGTATGCGGAGTCCCTAACAGATTCATTCTTTCAATCGCCATTTCGCTATTCCTGTCAACATCTTTTATTGTTTCATGTTCATAAATTACATACCAAAGTCTTCCATGCCGATTTATAGCGTTCAAAACTGTTTCCTGATCATTTCCGGGGGTTTTTGAATGGCCGATATCACTTGCTTTCAGATCGCCGTAATAGTGTTCTTTCGGAAAAATCAAATCGAGATCGAGCATATCCGAAGTTTTAACATTTCCGATATACGACATCTGAGATTCGCAATGTTCGCTTGATATAAACTTTGCAAATTCATATTCAAGGAACCAGCCCGGCCATTCGGTGCCTCTCCATTGATACCAGTTTGCCTTTTTCATCTCAGATATAGCTTCTTTGGCGTCTATCCATTCGCCGAAGCGGAAAGAATCGTTGAATTTTCTAAACAGTTCAAACAAGGAATTTTGCTTAATTTCTCCGTTTAGATAACTCTTGAAATTACTGCTTAAAACCGAAGTAATATGATTGTGTTTTTTATCAGTTTTATTGAAAATGCCGTTTATTGCTGCCTGAAAAAGATCGTTTGAATAAACATGTGCCGCGCTCGAATTAAGTTTACGTTCAATATAATCTTCTATGGAGAATTCCACAAAAACCACAAGTCCATCATAATGGTAAAGACCGATCAGGTGAATTTTGGTATTCGGTTTGTCCTTGTATTCCCGATAAAAATCTTTATACCAATTTTTTAACTGAAACCGTTTTTTGAAAATCGGATGCGGCGTGCCTAAATATGTAACAGAACCGGCAAGAAAATAATGAGTGATTCCGCTGTGAGAATATTTATAAAGAGTTTTTGTGCGGTTATATTTTACTATCTCGCATTTTTCGTTCAGTGCATTTGAAAAGGCAGCGCAAATATCTTTTGACAAACAAAAAGGCTGGTCATAGTCAACTGTCAGTGATGCATCCTGCGATATTTGTTCGCTTTTTAAAGTTTGATTCGTATTATTTTCCTTTTTGTTTCCGTACAAAAACAACTGTTTTGCCAAATACTCAACACAGTTGACATTAACGGCGTTTCCAAATTGTTTATAAGCCTGATGATCGTTAGAGTTAGGGATAAACGTGTTTGGAAAACTCTGTAATCTCGCAGCCTCTCTTGGCGTCAGACGGCGTTTATATTTTCCTATGATCGGAATTTGAACCATAGCGACAAGTGCCGGAAATGCATCAGGGCGTTTGACGCGAATACCCGAAGGTCTAAATTGAATGAAAGCGTCCCAAACCGAATCTATTGAATCGCCGGCTTGCCATTCAAATTTCCTTTCGGTCGGCGTAAAATCTTTCAGATAATCCCATTTTTCAAGCCATTTATCAATAAATTCTTTATTATTCTCATAAAGCTGCCTGTTTTTGCGGCAAAAATCCGCTTTCCATTTAGGAAGCCCGGAAATATCCGCATTTGACCCGAATTCGCTCATCCAAATCGGGAAACCGATAATTTTTTCTTTTATTCCCTTATAAAATTCGTCCCAGCAGGTAAGCACCTTTTCTTCATGCTCGCTGATATGATATTTATCCGGAGCGTCTTCTTGAATTATGTTTGCGGAATATATGTCAATATCGCTTTTTTTAGTATCGGGTATCCTGAACGTCATTTCACCCGAATAAATATCTTTCCTCACACCGAGAATGTAGACTCTTTCTCTTAACTGAGGTACCCCAAGCTGATGAGGACTCATAATTTCAACCTTGATATTATATCCCAATTCGTTCAAAGCGCCTTTAATAATTTTCATCGTATTTCCGTGGTCGTGCGATGAAAGATTTCTGACATTTTCAAGAATTATATATTTGGGCTGAGATGTTTTTAGTATTCTGACTATCTCGAAAAACAATGTTCCTTTTGTTTCATCGGAAAATCCCCGTTGCTTTCCCGCTTTTGAAAAAGTTTGGCAAGGAAATCCTCCGCAAAGGACATCGTACTTTGGAATATCTTTATTATCTGTTTTCATTATGTCGTGAGCGGAATCAATTTTATAATTTTCATAGTAGGTTGAAATTGCATATCCGTCTATTTCGGAAGCAAAAACGCATTCCCCGCCTAAGTTTATCATGGCTTGGTGAAATCCGCCTATACCAGAAAACAAATCAATAAACTTAAATTTATTCATTTTGTCCCCCATCTTCGGATATAACTTCCGCTATATCCCAAACTTTACAATCAAGCACACTGCAAATTTTTTCAAGAATTTCCGTAAAGGGATGCCCGTTCTTAAAAATTTAGCACAGCACCGGAGGCATTTTCAACTTGACACATGAATCTTGCCTTTATCTGCTTTAAAAGATAGTATACGGGCAAGTCATTTTATTCCTCCCGGAGCATTATTAGTTTATTATAGCATAAATCCGCAAAGAAATCAACTTTACCGCCTTGATTAATCGACACAATTTTGTAAGATTCGAGTTGGATCTGTGACTAATAAAAAAAACTGACGTTATATTTTATATAACGTCAGTTTTTTATTTATGATAGAGTTTTTTGGTTTGATATTTAGGATCGCAGGTAAGCCTTATTCCGAGTTTTCTGAATGTATCCTGATCGACCTGAGCAAGTATAACGGTGGAGTGCGCCTCGCATCCTCTCAGTTCTTTTAAACATTCGCTTGCAATTTTAGCATTTTTGCTTGTAACGGCACTTATACAAAGCGCTATAAGAATTTCATCGGAATGAAGTCTCGGATTGTGGTTTCCCAAAACTTCAGTTTTTAACTTTTGAATAGGTTCTATTACTTCCGGACTTATGAGAATTTCTTCTTTGCCGATTTTTGCAATGCTCTTTACGGCGTTCAGCAATACTGCCGCTGACGCACCCAAAAGTTTCGTTGTCTTGCCCGTAACGACAGTGCCGTCGAAAAGTTCTATTGCAACTGCCGGCTGATTGTCGGTAGCGGCGCTTTTCTTTGCCGCAGCAGCCACACATTTTCTGTCTTCCACAGATGTGTCTGCCTGTTTCATTAATATTTCAAGTTTTGAAACAGTTTCATCTGAACATTTGCCTATTATTCTGTCGCAAAGTGCCGCATAATACCTTCTTACAATTTCTTCTCTCGCGGCCTTTTTAACAATTTCATCATTCACAATTGCGTATCCGGCCATATTTACTCCCATATCGGTAGGAGATTTATACGGGCTTTCTCCGCTTATATTTTCAAAAATCGCATTAAGAACGGGGAAAATCTCAACGTCGCGGTTATAGTTTACCGTTGTTTCGCCGTAAGCCTCAAGATGAAAAGGATCTATCATGTTTACATCGTTAAGATCTGCCGTCGCGGCCTCATACGCAAGATTTACGGGGTGTTTCAGCGGAATATTCCATATAGGAAAGGTTTCGAATTTAGCGTATCCGGCCTTGATTCCCCGCTTGTTCTCATGATATAACTGTGAAAGACACACAGCCATTTTTCCGCTTCCGGGTCCCGGTGCCGTAACGACAACGAGTGGGCGCGACGTTTCAACATAGTCATTTTTGCCAAGTCCGTTCTCGCTTACAATGTGCGCCACATCGGTGGGATATCCTTCGATTGTATAATGAATAAAAACACGAACACCTAATTTTTCAAGTTTGCGCTTGAAATTTTCAGCAGCGCTTTGCCCCCTGAATTGAGTAATAACTACGCTTCCGACGTACAGCCCAATTCCCGTAAAAGCATCTATAAGTCTTAAAACATCAGCATCATATGTAATTCCAAGGTCGCTTCTCGTTTTGCTTTTTTCGATGTCCGATGCGTTGATTACTATTACTATCTCAACTTTATCGGAAATATTTTTAAGCATTTGAACTTTAATATCGGGTATAAAGCCCGGCAATACTCTTGAAGCGTGATAGTCGTCAAATAATTTGCCGCCGAACTCAAGGTATAACTTTCCGCCGAACTTCTTTATTCTTTCCTCTATTTGCTTAGATTGCTTCGCAATATAAATATCCTTGTCAAAACCGATACTGTCTTTATTCATTACACATTCTACTCCCTAAATTAATCGAAAATATTATACAACAATTATAAAAATTTATCAATAGAAATGTCAAAAATTAGTTTTTTATACATGAAAAAGCCGAAAACTGTTGCTATTGTTTTCGGCTGATTTTTTAAACTCTGAAAAGCAGATCCGCATATGTCGGGAACGGCCAGTACTTTTCGGAAACAGACTCTTCAAGTTCATCTGAAATGCTTCTGATTTCCTGCATTATCGGAAGTACAGACTTTGCAAATTCCAAGGCTTTGGTTTTTACATCTTCAGTACCATATATATCCTCTAACAGTTTTTCAAGTTCTTTTGATTTATTATATAATGATAAATTCAAGGTAGACAGTTTGTCGGCAAGATCTGTTTCAAGTTCACATGAAATAGTATCTGATAATTTTCTTTTGTAAACGGCCGTTTCGGCAAGATCCTTAACATACGAAGAAACAGCGGGAATTATTTCTTTTTTGACCATATCCAACATTGTAAGTGCTTCAATGTTAATAGTCTTTTCATAATTTTCAAGATAGATTTCATATCTTGAGAAAATCTCGTTGTTGGTATAAATTTTATGTTTTGAAAACAGTTCTATGTTTTTGTCAGAAATGAGATATGGCAATGCATCAACTGTAGTTTTTAAATTGAGAAGTCCCCTTCTCTCGGCTTCAGAAACCCATTCAGAACTGTAATTGTTGCCGTTAAAAATGATTCTCTTGTGTTCTTTTATGGTCGTTCTTACAATTTCATTCAAAACTACAGTAAATTCCTTATCGGAATTTTCAAAAATATCGGCAAAATCACTCAAAACATCGGCAACAATTGTATTCAAAACAATATTTGCAGACGATATGGACACCGCAGAACCCAGCATTCTGAATTCAAATTTATTTCCGGTAAAAGCAAAAGGACTTGTTCTGTTGCGGTCGGTATCGTCTTTTGCAAATCTTGGAAGAACATGAACTCCAACCTTGATTTCAACTTTATCTTTTTGATTGTAAACCTTGCCGTTTTCAATGCTGTCAAGAATATTATAAAGTTCCTCTCCCAAAAACATGGAAATAATTGCGGGAGGCGCTTCATTGGCACCGAGTCTGTGATCATTTCCGGCGCTCGCAACAGAAACTCTAAGTAAATCCTGATATTTATCTACAGCTTTAATAACTGCCGTTAGGAAAAGCAAAAACTGAGCGTTTTCCATCGGTGATTCACCCGGTTCCAAAAGGTTTACTCCCCTGTTTGTACATATGGACCAGTTATTGTGCTTTCCGCTTCCGTTAACACCGGCAAAAGGCTTTTCATGCAAAAGGCACGCAAGACCGTGTCTTTGTGCAACAACTTTCATCATTTCCATTGTAAGCTGATTCTGATCGGCAGAAAGGTTTGTTGTTGTAAAAATAGGTGCAAGTTCATGCTGCGCCGGCGCCGCTTCATTGTGCTCAGTCTTTGCAAGAATACCGAGTTTCCACAGTTCCGAGTCAAGGTCCTTCATAAAAGCAGAAACTCTCGGTTTTATAGAACCAAAATAATGGTCATCCATTTCCTGACCTTTGGGAGGCTTTGCGCCGAAAATCGTGCGTCCGCAGAAAATCAAATCTTTTCTCTTTTTGTATAATTCTCTGTCGATAAGAAAATATTCCTGTTCTGCTCCTACGGTTGTCGTGACTCTTTTTGTTTCATTGTCGCCGAAAGCACGAAGAATTCTAAGTGCCTGCCTATTAAGTGCTTCCATGGACCTTAAAAGAGGCGTTTTTTTGTCGAGCGCCTCAGCTCCGTAAGAACAAAAAACCGTGGGAATACACAACGTATTATTTTTAATAAAAGCATATGACGTAGGGTCCCACGCAGTATATCCGCGAGCCTCAAACGTCGCACGAAGTCCGCCGGACGGAAAACTTGAAGCATCGGGTTCGCCCTTTACAAGTTCTTTGCCGGAAAATTCCAAAATAACGCTTCCGTCCTGTACGGGAGAAATAAAACTATCATGTTTTTCCGCTGTAATTCCGGTCATCGGCTGAAACCAATGAGTATAATGTGTGGCGCCCTTCTCAACTGCCCAGTCTTTCATTACACTTGCAACAACGTTCGCAATGTTTTTGTCAAGACTTTTTCCGTCTTCCATCGTTTTTTTCAATGCCTTGTAAGTTTCACGAGGAAGTCTTTCCCTCATAACCCTGTCGCCAAAAACCATGCTACCGAAGTCTTCAGAAAAATTAGACATAATATTTTCTCCTTAAATCTAAAAATAAAAAAACGCAGCGAAAGAATTCTCCGTGCGCAGTGTTGTCAAGGTTTGCCAAAATCAACAGTTTGTTCTGCCGACAAAAATGCAAAATGAATTACTTATATTATATAATTAAAGGTGAAAAAAGTCAATATTTTTTAAAAAATGTTTTATCATGTATTACATTAAAAAATTAGGCTGATTAATAACAAAAATACGTATTCGTCAAAAAATTCAAAACTTTTGCGACAAACAAAAATCCCGTTTGAATACTCAAACGGGATTTCTGCTTTATACCATGTTAATTAAAAGTTCCAAACGTCACCTGTATCATTATCGCCAGAGAGAGTAATAATGTCTTCAGTTTCAAATTCAAGAACTTCAAACTCAGGAGTAAAATATAATTCTTTCATCATTGTTATACCTCCCGATTAAGCATTTGCTGCATCAACTACATCAACAATATTTGTCTGTAAGTAGTTGAGTACTTCTTGCGATTCTATTCCAGCGGCAATTGCTGCTTTTGCAACATTGTATGCGCTGTTGTTGTAAGTATCGCTGTATACAGTGTGTGCAACACCATAAGCGTCTGTATATGTGATATATGCTCTTACAGTATAATCTCTAGCAAGTTTTGTAGCGTTGCTTTCAATTCCTGTAATTGCAACTGTATACCAAATACCATCGCTATTGATCTTGAAAGTTTTTTCTCCGGCAACTTTCGAAGACTGATAATCTACATCATTGTAATTATATGTGCCGCCGATAACGAGGCTAGAAGAACCTAAGAGTTCAGTAGGAAGTACTACTGTACCGTATTCTACGATAGTAGCGCCTGTCATTGCTGTAGCAAGTGCACTCTTCTTATCAACGATAAATCTCAAAGCCTGTGTTCCGGATGTTCTGATCTGAGCACCTACAAATGTTACATGGTCGTTTACATTTACAGTATTTGCTGTAATAGCATCAGTTCCAACATTCCATGAAATGAATGCTTCACCATCTTTTTCAGGTGCTGAGAGCATATCAAGGATATCCTCGAAAGCGTCAACTGCAACAACTTTGTATGAACCTACAGGAAGTGTAATTGTAGAACCTGTTACTTTATAAGCTGCAGCGTTTGTAGCGCAGTTATATGCAACAGCAACTTTTCCTTCCGGAATTCCTGATACTTCATAAGTTCCTACGGTATCGGTATAGTTAAGAACTATTCCATCTTCTGCCTGAAGAATATGAGCAGTTGTGTCGATAGATTCAATACCGGTAAGTTCAGAACCGTTTACAAGCAAAACTTCGATAGAATTGAATGTTGTTTTTACACCGGCTCTTGCAAAAGCAATAAGACCGATTGTAGAAGCATTGTCAGCATAAACTCTCAACTTGCCGTCTACAGTTACATCGTACAATGAATAGTAAGGTGCAATATAGAGGTTTGCAGAAGATGCATTGAGGTTAACATTAACGTTACCTGTCATTGAAACTGCATTTGTTCTGAAGTTTCTTCCAAAGAGAATGCCTGTGCCGGACGCATTATTAAGATTTAATGTTGTGTCTTTTGTAAGTTCGTTTCCTTCAGGAGCGAGCATTACATATC
>CAKSDR010000029.1 GCA_934446095.1 uncultured Eubacteriales bacterium
CTGTTTTGCCTGTGCCATAAAAATTCTCCTTTCGAAAAATAAAAATCGTACGGATTTATATTTTTATAATTGAAAAATTTGTGTCAAAACTACACACTCAAAGAATATTATATCTTATTTTTCCTGTTATGTCAATATTTTGAAAATCAAATTAATTTTTGCAAAAGCCGTAATACTTTCCGTGACCGGACAAATTTTCAAACCCGTCCTGCCTTAAAACTTCATAGACCGCGATTGCCGCAGCATTTGAAAGGTTCAGCGACCTTAGATTTTCAAGCATGGGAATACGCACGCATTTTTCAAGATTTTTTTCAAGAATGCTTTCCGGAATACCCTTTGTTTCCTTTCCGAATATAAGATACGAATTTTCGGGATACTCCACTTCTGTATATGAATGCGGAGCCTTTGTCGTAAAATAAAAATAATTACCGCCGGAGGTTTCCGAGTAAAACTGTTCTATATTTTTATAATAATGAATGTCAAGGTAATGCCAGTAGTCAAGCCCTGCTCTTTTAAGTTTAGCGTCAGTAATTGTAAAGCCAAACGGCTCTATCAGGTGAAGCGATGCGCCGGTAGCGGCGCATGTTCTCGCAATGTTTCCGGTGTTCTGAGGAATTTCAGGTTCAAGAAGAACAATATTTACATTTTTCATTTCAATATCCGAGTTCCTCTCCGACCAAAATAACCTTAATTCTGTCTTTTTTCTGCTGGCGCGAAAAGACTACATAATCCGAACAAATCCTGTCTTCGCTGCTGCAGTTTACGCACCTGCCGATAACCGTGCACGGCGTGTTTTTATGAAGCCGTACGGCGTTTGCAGGCGCAGCCATAAGTTTAAGTCTTGTTTCCGCCTCGTTTATATCCTTTACTATTTTATTGTATCCCGCAACGACGATTACGCTGTCCGGTCCGTAAATCATAGCCGCCGCGCGATTTCCGTTTCCGTCAACACAATAAAGTTCTCCGCGCTCGGTAATTGCGTTAGCGCTGCATAAATACGCGTCACAATAAAAACTTTTTCTGAATATTTCTTTAGTTTCCTCGAACGACAGGTTTCCGGCATATCTGTCAAGATAATTGTAATTTCCGCTTTTCAGCATATCTATGATTCCCGTTTCGAATAATGTAACCGATCCGCCGACAGAAATCATCATTCCTTCGCTTATAAGTCCGCGTACAATTTCGCACGCCTCTTCCCTGTTTTCGGCACACTCAGCGTAAAAATTGTTTTTCCGAAGATTCTCTGCAGTGCGCTCCATACCAAGCCTTATTATCTCATACTTATTTTTATCCATACAAAAATACCTCCGTCCAACGACTCTTTTCGATATTATAATATAATTATACATTTCTTAAACAAATTTTACAAGTCCCGGTTTTTCAATGTTATTTCGTGCTTTATTGACATTTTTCGACAAAATGAGACTTTTTATTCACTTGTTTTAAACAAACTGGAGGTTAAAAACAATAAACATGAACAAAAGTTCGCATAATACGACAAAATATTATTGACTCTGAAATTTTAAAGTGATATTCTATATCCACGGCACCAAAGTCGATAATAAAACTTTTTTAATTTAGACAATGTTAGGGGATAAAAATTGATGTGTAAAGATCAACCATATTCCGTACAGCTGGTAAAAGATATCATAAACCTTGAAAAAAACGAAACAGCGGAATATTACGGAATAAAGATATATGTGAAAGGGAGAGAATTTATTACCGAAAAAAACATAACCGACAGTTACGACAAGATTTCCGGAATTATTTCCGACCTTGTTTCCTGTGATATCGACATTTCACATCTTCGCTATGTGCTTGACGATATTATAGTTTCTCAGTATTTTTATAATTTCTGAAATATACTTCCAGTATTTTTTTGTTGACAAACATTTTTTTGTGTGTTATAATTACAAAAAATATTTCAAAAACTTTGACGGGAACAAGTAACCGATTTCGCCCTTTATAAGAAAGTTGCCGGGTGATGAGAGGCGCAAAAGGAATTTCGGCGAATACATCCCCGAGTTTCGCTCCGAATGTTAAATGTTAAAAGTAGGCGGCGACGGATTTGCATACCGTTACATTTTGCAAAAGATTCTTATCTTCAGAAAGATTCCTATCTTTAAATTAAGTCGGATTTGCAAAACAAACCCGAAAACTAAGGTGGTACCACGGCAATATTTGTCGTCCTTTAATTATAAGGACGGCTTTTTTTATTTTAAAAATATATTTTAAGGAGATTTTAAAAACATGACATGCTATGATGAACTGAAAGCCCGCGGCCTTATCGCTCAGGTCACAAACGAAGAAGAAATAAAAGACCTTGTAAATAACGGCAAAGCAACTTTCTATATCGGATTCGATCCCACGGCGGACAGTCTGCACGTAGGTCATTTCATGGCTCTCTGCCTTATGAAAAGACTTCAGATGGCAGGAAACAAGCCTGTCGCTCTTATAGGCGGCGGAACCGGTATGATAGGAGATCCTTCCGGCCGCAGCGACCTTAGAAAAGTCCTCACGAAGGAAGATATCGAACACAACTGCAACTGCTTTAAAAAGCAGATGTCAAAATTTATAGATTTCGGCGAAGGAAAAGCTATAATGGTAAACAACGCCGACTGGCTTTTAAATCTGAATTATGTAAATTTATTAAGAGAAGTGGGCGCTTGTTTCTCGGTAAACAATATGCTTCGTGCGGAATGTTATAAGCAAAGAATGGCAAACGGGCTTTCTTTCCTTGAATTCAACTATATGATAATGCAGTCTTACGATTTTTACTATCTGTATCAAAATTACGGCTGCAACATGCAGTTCGGCGGCGATGATCAGTGGTCAAATATGCTCGGAGGAACGGAACTTATAAGAAGAAAACTCGGAAAAGACGCTTATGCGATGACCATAACGCTTCTTTTGAATTCTGAAGGCAAAAAAATGGGCAAAACCCAGTCGGGCGCCGTATGGCTTGACCCTGAAAAGACATCTCCTTTCGAATTTTACCAGTATTGGAGAAATGTTGCGGACGCCGATGTAATGAAATGCCTGCGCATGCTTACATTCCTTCCGATTCAAGAAATAGAAAGTATGGCGTCGTGGGAAGGAATCAGACTTAACGAAGCAAAAGACATTCTTGCATTTGAACTTACAAAACTTGTTCACGGAGAAGACGAGGCACAAAAAGCAAGAGAGGCTTCAAAAGCGCTTTTTTCGGGCATGGGAAACAGCGAAAACATGCCTGTTTACAAACTTTGCAGCGAGGACATGCAAGACGGCAAAGTTGACATATTGACACTCCTTGTAAAGTCCGGACTTGTAAGTTCAAAGTCGGAGGCAAGAAGAGCCGTTGAGCAGGGCGGCGTTTCAGTCTGCGGCGAAAAAGTAACAGATGTCAAATCAGAATATGACAAAGATGCAATTTTGTCGGGAGATTTTATTATTAAAAGAGGAAAAAAGAACTTTATAAAAATTGCACTTTAATGACTCTTTAATTAAAAATCGCGGAACTTTAAACTAATTCTTGAAATTGCGTTTCTTGAAATTGCGTTTCTTGAAACTACATTTCTTGAAATTACATTTCTGAAAATTACATTTCTTAAAGTTTAGTTTTTTAAAACGAAAAATTCAAGAAGCCTTTAAAAAGTCGCGTTTATTCTACTTTTTCATTTAAAAAATGGGTAAAGATTACATAATCTTTACCCATTTATTTTACATATTTTCGTACAAATAAACCCCTGTTTCATCGTCAATCGGAGGAATTTTCACACAAACCCTCTCGCTTACCGAAGTGGGAATGCTTTTCCCGACATAATCTGCCCTTATCGGGAGTTCTCTGTGTCCCCTGTCGACAAGTATTGCAAGTTGTATTGATTTTGGGCGACCGAGTGAAAAAATTGCGTCTATCGCTGCACGCACTGTTCTTCCGGTATAAAGAACGTCGTCTACTATTATAACTTTTTTATCCACAATCGAAAACGAAAGTTCCGCTTTTCTTACCTCCGGCATATCAAAAGCAGGGCTTAAATCATCTCTGTAAAATTTGATGTCAATATTTCCGCAGTCAACCTTTACTCCTTCAATCTTTTCAATATTGCTGCAGATCATGTCCGCGATTATCTCTCCGCGCCTTTTGATACCCACAAGCACAACATCGTCCGTGCCTTTGTTTTTCTCGGTAATCTCATGCGACATTCTCATTATTGTGCGGCACATTGTGTTACTGTCCATAATATGCGATTTTATTTTACACATTTTAAAAAATCTCCTTTAAAAAGCAGTTTTCGCTATACGCAAAAAAGCATTTCAAATACAAGTATGATTATCCCTCAATGCAGCTTTTGCACGCGGAATATCCTTCTTCCTCTGCCTGTCTTGCGCTGTTGAAATAAATGGAATTTTTCTCTGACGGAACAGAACGGCAGCCCTGTGTATGATACTTTTTCGATTTTGTATTTCCTATATAAACTTTTTCGGAATCTTTCCATTTATCAGAGGCCTTATCCGCCGGGTTCGTGTCTGCATTTTGATTTCTATCCGTATACACGGTTATATTTTCTCCGTCGCTTGTAACGACAATATCACCCTGCATATCGGTTCTGTACACTTTTGTTCCGGCATCGCGAAGTTTTGACATGGTACTTTCGCACGGATGACCATATTTATTGTCGCTTCCGACAGAAATCACGGTATATTCCGGCATCACTTCATTCAAAAATACGTATGATGTAGACGTATCGCTTCCGTGATGTCCGAGTTTCAATACATCTGCCTTAAGGTCTGCACCGGCATCAATCATATCTTTTTCCGCGTCTGTTTCCGCGTCGCCCATAAACAAAAACTTATTATTTCCGTAAGTTATTTTAAGCACAATGGAATTGTTATTTGTTTTATCATACTTCTTCTGGGGTCCCAAAATCTCAACGAGAGCGTCTCCGAATTCAAACGACAAAAACGGCTCCGGCACGGTTATCTCAAGATTTTGCTGCCGCGCATATTTTTTAAAGTTTGAAAACGGCGTCGAATTATAATCGTCCTGTGAACAGTAAATTTTGCCGACAGGACAATAGTTCAATGCTCCCGAAAGTCCGCCGACATGATCTTCATGGCCATGTGTGCATATCATATAATCTATATAGTCAACATCAAGTTTCCGAAGGTATGCTACAACCGTACTTGAATCTGCGACATTGCCGCCGTCTATAATCATAGTTTTTCCGCTGCACTGCAAAACGGCAGAATCCGCCTGACCGACATCTATAAAATGTATTGAAAAATTGCTGTCTTCACCGGGAACGTCCGAAGGCAGAAATTTTGCCATAAAAAACACTGCCGCCAAAAGAAGCAATGCAAAAGCCGAAATATGTATATATTTTATTTTCTTCATAATCTGTATCTCAAAAATTCAGAATGTCATTTGCCGAAAAGACGGTACATGTTAAAAGTACCGTCTTTCTTTATTATTTTATTATATACTTGTCGATATCTTTGATTATATCGTCGGCAGAATCGTCGTGAATCGTCATTTCAATCGGCTGCAGAAGATCAAGGCTGAAAATTCCCATTATAGACTTTGCGTCAACCACATATCTTCCGGATTTTAAATCTATTTCTGTTCTGTACTTGCTTACAATATTAACAAAGTTTCTTACATCTTCAATCGTATTCAATTTTATAAAAAGATTCTTCATAAAAACTCCTCCATTAAAAGTACTTTATTATATATTACCATATTAAACAAATCTTGTCAATAAATTCTTTTACAACACACTTCTGTACATATTGCTCAAAACGGTGTTCCCCTTTTTATCAACCGTATACAAAAGCGCTCCCTCAACTTTCAGACTGCTTCTGTTTCTAAGCAAAAACAACACCTGTATTTCGCTTCCGCTGACATTTACGCTGTACGGGGTGTTCTGAAAACTTTCGGTATATCCTCCGAGTCTTTCTATTTCTTTATAGGCATTTCCGTTCTTTTCGTAAAAAATCACCTCGGCATAATAATTTTCCGGTGCGATATTCTTATGTACATAACTTAAACTTATGCCGGTCTTCTGCACTTTAACGTCAATATTTTTTGTATATTCTTCAAGAGCGTAATATCCGATATACCTCGGAAATGTCTTTTCTTTCCAACCGTCGCTTATAAAATACAAGTCGTTTTTTTCGCTCCATTTTGGAAGAGTCCTTGTTTCAATTCTCGTTCTTTTGGAATTGTCGGTAATAACCGATATTACCTTTGACATTTCGGCACGAGTAAGATTATTTTCGGGATTAAAGTTTCCATACTCATCTCCGTTAAAAATACCGTTATAATATGCTTTAAGGACATTTTCCCTTGAAGTTTCCGGAATTTTTTCAAAATCGGAAATATATTTTTCATATGCGAGGTAAGAATCTTTATCGTATGCGCCGCCGGTTATAAATTCATGCCCGTGTCCCTGTATTTCATGGTAAGAACTTTGAGATATAATTTCAGTTTTGTCAAGTTCAAACGACTTCGTTATAAAATTGCAGAATTCGTATCTTTTCACCGGCCTTTCGACAGCACTTTCATCGGTTAAATTTACAAAATTGTTCTGCACCGTAATCCCATACTTGTCGGCATCAATAATTCCCGCGTTATAAAGCACCTGAAGATAGCCGGAATACCATTTTTCGGCGCCCTTGCAGCCCGTCTGCACAAGTAAATATTTATAATCGTTTGCAAGTCTTTCGAGTCCCAGATATCTTGCAATTACCGCAGACGATTCGGCAACCGTAAAGGTTCCGCCGGGTGAAAATGATGCCGCCGACGTTCCTTTTATAACGCCTGTTTCAACAAGAAATTTTACATACTGATAATACCATGCACTTTCGGAAACATCTGTAAAATCCTTGACGGATATTCCGCTTTTTTCATTGTTCGGCTTTATATACGCCTGAGTTTTACTCATGTCCACAACAGCGTTGTCCGCATATGCATATCCCGCTATCAGCGATATTAAAACCGTGCAGGCAATGCAAAAAAGATATATTGTTCTTTTTATTTTTAAAATCTTTTTCTTTTTCATACAATATCCTTTATTACTTACAGTTTATACCCGTCTTGATCAACGGCTGCGTCTGCTTTAACTTTCTGCCTTTTCATTATTTTCGGAATTTTCCTCTTCGCTGCCGGTCACATCATCGTCATCGCCGTGATTTTCCGAAATATTTCCGAGGTGTTCGGTACATACGCGGTTAAACGGTTTTGTAACGCCCGAATGCCCGACATATTCGCCGGTTTTTAGTGTGTTCTGATAAAAAGGAACATCGCTTCTTGTCGGATAAACATAGTTTTTAGGCAAACTTCTGTAACAGTTTTGCGAATCGGTTATCAAAATATTTTGCGTAAAATGTCTTGTTTCTTCATTTAAAAGTCCGACATAAACCACATTTTCCGAGGGACATCCGTCTGTTGCGACTCCTCCCGTCACAGCGTCATATTTTACCGCCACATGACAGTCGCATTCTTCCACAGGTTCGGTTCCGGCTTTGAAATATCCGGTTTCAATCCTTGAGCCGCGCGGGTCAAGTTTGCATGCCTCGCCGGCTATCTTTCCGGAATCCTTGCAAAATGACGCCTCAACAAGGTCGGAATGGTCGAATTTTTCAAGAGAACTCCAGTTTGAACCCGTGTGTTCTATAAGTTTTTCATGAACCTTTGTCATTACAAGATCCCATGCGTGCAGTGCCGGGTTTGAAAATCTGCCGAGGTATTTCGGGGTATCGTACCCAAACCAGCACGCCGCCACATAATAAGGAGTATATCCCGCAAAATACATGTCTTTATCATCGTTCGTCGAACCGGTTTTTCCGGCTACAGACATTTTTTGCCTTAAAGTCACTCCGGTTCCGGTACCATAGTTTAAAACGTTTTCCAGCATTCTGGTCATAACTGACGCCGTGCTGTCGCTTATCGCAATAGTATGCTTTTCCGGGGTTTCAAGAAGCAAATTTCCGCCGTTATCATATACTTGAGTATAAAGTCTTGCGGAAGACCGCACGCCGTTATTCGGAAACATCGAATATGCCGACGTAACTTCCATTACCGTAAGACCGTGCGTAAGTCCTCCGAGAGCCATCGGAGAATAATCCATATCCGATTTTACAAGGCTCTCAAGGCCGAGTTTTTCCTTTGCAAAGTTATAGGAATACTCAGGTGTAAGTTTTTCAAGAACTTTTACGGCAACAGTATTCTTTGACTTTAATATAGCGTAATTTATGTTTATTTTTCCTTCATATCTCTGAGGAGCGTTAAATGGCCAGTATTTTCCCGTATTTTCATTGATTTTTATCGGAGTATCATCAATTACAGTAGAGTATGTTATATATCCGAGGTCAACCGCAGGAGCATAGACGGTAAGCGGTTTTATAGACGAACCGACTTGTCTTTTGCTCATCGTCGCCCTATTGAGCCCCCTGCTTGTAGTTTTTTCGCCGCGTCCTCCGACAATTCCCACAACATCGCCCGTATGCGGATCCATAACGACCATTGCTGATTCCGGCTGTATTCCCTCAACCTTCGGGAAAGAATTCGGATCTTCGAAAACTTCTTCCATTATACTCTGAATTTCGGGGTTTACGGTCGAGTATATTTTAAGTCCGCCCGACATTATAAGATTTGAAGCAACCTCTCTCGGATATTCGTATTTTTCCTCAAGGTCCGAAATAATTTGCTCGATCAGCGCATCGGTAAAGTATGATGTTATCTGCTCCGAATGAGTGTCTTCAGGTGTAATATTCAGAACAAGTTCGGTATTTATTGCCTCTTCGTACTCGTCTTTTTCTATCCATCCGAGTTTTCTCATCTCTTCAAGCACAAGATCCCTGCGCTCTTTATTGTATTCGGGGTGCCTTACGGGATCATACTTGTAAGGTGACTTTGGAATTGCGGCAAGACTTGCGCATTCCACAAGGGAAAGTTCCGATACGTCTTTCCCGAAAAGATAGTTTGACGCCGCCTGCACACCGTAGCAGCGGTTAGATAAACTTATTGTATTAAGGTACATTTCAAGCACTTCGTCTTTTGAACGTTTTTTGGAAAGGCTCAGCGCTCTGAAAATTTCTCTTACCTTTCTCTGGATTGTAGCGTCGTTATCATGCGAAAAGTTTTTAATAAGTTGCTGCGTGATCGTAGAGCCGCCATAACTTGTTTTTCCTGTAAAAAACATCATTGTAGCGCCGAAAGTTCTCTTGAAATCCACTCCGCCGTGCTCATAAAATCTCTTGTCTTCGATTGCGATAAAAGCATTTTTAAGATTTTTCGGCATCTGGCTTATTGACGCCCATGAACGGTTCTGATCCCCGTGGAGTTTTTGATCTTCAAGTTCAACCGTATTGCCGTCAAAATCAATTCCGTATATTTTCGTTGTAAGATCCAAGTCGAATTTCAATCCCGAAATATCATAATCTTCAACCAGATAATTTTTTATGTAAAAGGCAAATGTCGTTCCTATTATAAGCGCCGATATTATTCCTATAAGCAAAACGGTCAGCAGAATATTTGTTATCAGAGCCTTTGTCTTCTTATCAAATTTGAATTTTTTCCTTTTTCCGTTCGGACTTTTATTTCCGGGAATTTTATCCGGGCCTTCGCTGCCCTGAACGGTAAAATTACGGGTTTTATCGGAATCGCTGCCGAAATCGTTGTAATTATTCATATTCTCCGATACTTTCCTTTCCGTTTTTTGTTTTTTGAATAAATTTCTAAGTTTTTAGAATAATAATATTACCAAAATTTTAAAGAGGTGTTTTACATTGGAAAAAATAAATAAAAAAATTGCCTTTATCTTCAGGGAATATCGCCTTTTTATTTTTCTTGCAGTTTTTGCGGTAATAAGTACGGTCATTTCAAAATCCGCAGTTCCTAAAATCACAACATATGAAAAACTGACAGAACAAAGTGCAGAACCGTCAAATTATGTTTTTGAAAAGCCGCTTTCTTCTTCGGACGGTGCCGAAAACAACGTCCCATATATAAACGACGTCAAAACTCTGAAAGAATATAAAGGCAAAATAGGGGTCTACAATAACTCCGGAATACTTGAATACTCTCTTGATATTCCCACAGATTCGCTGCCTATTTCGGATAAACTTATGCTGCGTGACGGGATCACCGTAAACAGCGATGCCGAACTTTGCGAGTTTATTGAAAATCTAAACAGTTAATTTCATTTTATTATACACCTTTTTTTCGTAAAAATCAAATAAAACATGCCGTCAATTATAAAATTTGACGGCATATTTTCATTATTCATATATATAGTTAACACTTTATTTAAACAATCCGCATATTTTCTTAAAGGCAATCGCGGTTTTTTATCATTTTTATGTCTTTTTTCAGTCCCCGTACCCTCTCTTTATATTTTACTCTGTCCCTTTCGGCATTATTTTTTGCCATTCCCGCTGCAAAAAGCAGGAAAAGCCATACCAAAAATTTCAAAACCGAAAACGAAAAGTCGGTATGAACGGAAAAATCAAAAACCCTTTTGCAGTTTCTGTCGTCGCATACTTTCGTGTCGATATTGATTTTCGGACAAATTTTATACTCGGATACCCTTTTAATACCCTTTTGGATTTTTGTGCATACTGCATTTAAAAAATCAGTTTTATACATCCTGTTTTTCCCCCGGTACTATTGTTTTATTTTTTCTTCCTTCATTTTGGAATATTTAAGTTTCGTTGCGTTGCCGCCTCTCAGATGTCTTTCAGACTTGTTTTTTTCCAGTATTTTGCGAACTTTGCAGTACATGGCATAATTAGACTGTTTTAACTTCGACGTTACGTCTTTATGTACGGTTGACTTTGAAACATTGAAAATTCCGGCTGCTTTTCTTACGGTAGCCCTGTTATCTATTATATACTGCGCAAAAACTTCTTCTCTTTTTTGTTCTTCATTCAATTCCCGAATTGTATTGCATATTGTTCCGGGCAAAATCTATCACCTTTTTAAATTTTATTATGATAGATTTTATGCTGCTTCTTTTTATTTTATTACTTCGCTCAAAATTTATACATACGACTGTTTCGCCCGTGTTATTTTCGCAAGGCCGCTCGCTATTTTAACTCCATATTCCATAATCCAGTCGAATTGCTCATTCCATTTATCTGTCATTTTGAAATCCGCGCTTGTTTCATAAAGAATTCTGCTTGCTTTTCTTTCGGGCAATTCTCTCCAATCAAGTTTTACTCCTGCTTTTTGCTCGATTTTATCTTTTTCGGCATAAAATTCATGATAGAGTTCCTTGTTATTGCTTATATAAACTTCTATGGCGAGAATATTTTTCTGAGTGTTCATTAAAAATGCCATATGATATTCAGAACTGCCCATGCTTACCGAATACCAATGATCGGTTGAAGGTTTTCTTCTTCTGAATACTTTGGAAAAATCATTGTCGGCGAACGCATAATCTGTAAACTTTGTCCAATATTCAAGTTTCATCTTTTCAGTATCGCTTAGGGTGTTATCCGCTTTTTTGATTTCTTTCGCCCAATTATTCGGCTTCTCCACCACATTAAACTTTACGGCGGGATCCGAATTGTTTATACTCCATAATTCAATTTCTATCAAAAAGAAAGCGATATCGTTATCTGTATGATTATTCAGCCATTCGATCGCGTGCCGGTGCTCTTCACGTGCTTTCTTTACAATCCAAATAATAAACTTTGCTTCTTTGCCCGACGCGTATGTAATCAATTTCCCCAAATGGTCATGGTTTGTATCTTCAAGCTGATTTTCAATTATTATTTTATTTCCGGTATCTGTTTCCGTAGCATATATATCAACATTGAAACTGCCGACATTTGATTCTGTTTCATCAATTGTTATATCTATGCCTATAGCATCACTCAACAGCGCAATATTATCGTCCTGAGTAAGCCATGGCGTAAAATCCGCGGCCTCATGAGGCCATACTTTTCTTAAATCATATATCTTTTTCAGTTTTCCCAAAACCATGAATAAAATTCCACCTTCTTATAAAAATTAAATATACGCTTTATCAAAGCATTTTAAATAATTTTAAATATTATTTATATAACCGCGCATAAGGCAGCCCAGTTTCTGTGTTTTTGCATTCCTGCTTTTCGTAATATCCTATCAAACTCCCGTCCTCATCACGCAAAGCAACCATATACACATCTTTATTTTCCTTTTCATTGTGATATGTGAAAATAATGTTGTTGTCTTTGCTTTTATAAAACCATTCAAGAACCTTGTCTATCATCTCGTTTGATTTTGCATTATGACAATTTTTCAGATTACTTCCCGTTAAATCCCTGTGATAACGCTTTATTGCTGAAGGATTCATATATACAATAACCGATTCTGTATCGCACACAACAATAGGTGCTGTGTCTTGGTCTATTATACTTTTAAATAATTTTAACATTTGTTTTAACATCTCCACGATTTCAACATAAAATTTCAAAATCCCATTGCATCCTACATCAATATGGTATATAATTATTATAATATGAAAATTTTAATAAATCAACGCAAAAAATTTAAAGGAGGAATTATTGTGCTGAAGAAAATTTTAACGGCAGTGCTTTGCGCATTCATGCTGCTTTTTACTGTTGCGTCTGCAGCAGCCGAGCTAAAGGCGGGCGATACTGCCTATGTCGTATACGGCGGCACTGTAAATGTTACAAAAAAACCCACTTATTCAGGAGGAATATGTGTGGTTAGCAGAGGAACCAAAGTGACGGTTTTGGAACCTTATGTAATAGGAGAGGATAACAGAAAATTTCATAAAATCCAACTTTCGGACGGCACAATCGGATATATCCTTGCTTATACAACGGCTCGTGAAACAACACCGATACTTGAAGCCGGCGAGACTGCCGAAAAGGAGTTAAACAAACAATGGGAGTCTTCCGATACCGACAAGTATCAGCACGCAATAGAGATGACATTTCTTTCTGATTACATCTACGGCGGAAGCAAAACAACCGAGGGCAAAGAAAGGAATTTCTATGCCAAGGTACCAACGGAATGGGTAAGACATGACCGTCCGGATTCATTGCCGCTTGTGGGAATGGCAATTGTACATATAGGAGATGCGGGAAAAATCGGCTCGGTAAAAGCCTCGTTCTATCCCGGCAATCCGCCGATTAACTATCATGCCAGAAGACTTGATGAACTCAGAGCAATAGGGTATGAACCCCTGTTTTCCGAAAACAGCAGAACAGAAGCAAACGCAAACACAGCGTTTTATGCTACAACAACGAATGAGTTCGAAGTTGTTGCCTATAATGAGAATTGGGTTGCCATATGGAGCGAGGGCGGCGTTGACGAATCGCGCGGTTCAATCAGGCAGTGCGGCGAGAAAGACGGTACTGCTTTCACAAGCTGGAAACCGGGTGTATATTTTCTTCCGAGAAAAAATTGTTATATTTTGGATATCAACAATCAGGTATCAACGCCTCCGAAAATCGAGGCAGTGGGCAAGGCAACGAGTCTTTTAATGGTTAAGACTACTCCCGATGATACGGATTATGTAAAATCGGGCGTTATTAAAATCAATCAGTCGCTTCAGATTGTAGATGCTGCTCCGAAGAACGGTCATTATAAGATCTACTATAAAAAAGGCCTTTATTATGTTGACGCAAAGTATGTGAATGCACAGCGCGCAAACACCGAAAAACCGACAACTCAGTACAAGGCAATAGCGGCCGCCGACTGTGGCATTTCTGATGGTTCTTCGATCGTCGGTTCTGTTAAAAAAGGTGTGGCAATTGATGTTATTGAGAAAGACTATGACGGAGCAAATTCAAAAATCTGGTTTAACTCAAAAGAATGTTACATTCCGACAAGCAATCTCGATGATTTCACCAAAACACTGTCCGCAGCGGACACTGCAGCGCTCGGTAAACCTATCGGCGTTCTGTCCGTAGATACGCCTTGGGGCGAATCGGGTGCGCTGACATATTCAGCCGAAGGAATTGCAAAACTGAAAGAGTACCGTTTCGGATATATCAACGTTGATGAGAATAAGATGACAGAGTACAGTAAGTGGGTCCTTTCAAACAACGGGGATATCAACAGAATAAAAGACAGAGAATGGGTAAATGTATACGGCATTGAAGAATTTTCGTTTGACCGCGACGCGGATATGAGGGATATTCCCGGAATAGATCCTTCCGATATAGAACCTTGGATTATAACAGGAAAAATCTATACTATTTACTACAACGGAGAGATTCGTTATTTGGTTCATGAGGATGATATGCACGATTCATTTACCTATTATCCAGGAAATGGATTCAGCAAAACCTCTGTTGCCAAAACGCAGACTGTTTGCCTTGACGGCCGCAAATATAACACCGTTGCATATAACATCGATGGCAACAACTACTTTAAACTCAGGGATATTGCAAAAATCCTTGACGGAACCATTAAAACCTTTGACATTAAGTATGACGGTGCAACAAATTCTATTGATAT
>CAKSDR010000030.1 GCA_934446095.1 uncultured Eubacteriales bacterium
GCATTGTCGTCGCCTACAATAATAACTGCAAGCCCGGGGGTTATATTTGTTTTTTTTACAAATTCCTCGGTCTGCCTTTTCAAATCCTGTCTTATTTTTGCGCTTGTTGCTTTTCCGTCAATTATTGTTGCCATTACCATTCTCCCTTTTTAATTTAAAATTTCTCAACGTATCCGTCAAGTTTTTTGCAGTTTTTTCTTGCCTTTATTGTAAAACAAGCAAGAAGTATCACGCCGGTTACGAAAAACAAAAGCGCAAGCAACTGCGATATTTTTATTTTTCCGATATATAAACTGTCCGAGCGAAGCCCTTCGATAAAAAATCTTCCGAAGCCGTACCACGTAAAATACATTATCACTATCTGCCCGTCAAATTTTTTTCTTTTGTAAAAGGCGTTGATAATAAGCAACCCTATCGCGTTCCACACCGCTTCATACAAAAAAGTCGGATGAACCGTTATAGTTCTGCCTGTCTTAAAATCTTGTATCACCATTCTTAAAAAAAAGTTATTTTCAAAGTCCGGAGTATGTACCACTTTCCCCAAAAACTCCGCATAATCAAGATTCCCGTATGCTTCTGCGTTGAAAAAATTTCCGAACCTGCCTATAATCTGACCTATCATAACACCCGGTGCTGCAGCGTCGAGAACTTTTAAAGCCTTGATTTTTTTGAACCTTGATATTGCGATAATACTGAAAAATCCGCCTATTACCGCACCATATATTGCAATACCGCCGTTCCATATCGCTATCATGTCATAAAAATTATCGTACTCCGAAAGCGATGTTAAAACAAAATATATTCTCGCGCACACAATCGATACCGGCACGGTTATAATGACATAGTCAAGCATATCGTCAAGCGATATGCCCTCCTGCCTTGCCCTGAACTGCGTGTATAAAAACGCAAGTATAATGCCTATGCATATAACAATTCCGTACCACCTTATCTCGCGTCCGAAAAGGTGAAAGGCCGTATGATTAATAAGAACCGGTCCCAATCCTATCCCCGGAAAAGAAATATAATTCATAAAATTCACCCTCTTTGCAGCGGAAGTATTTTTGAAATTACCATTTTATCTTCGGAAAAGTCGCGTTTTAACCTTTCTTCGACGTCGCTTATCGTAACTTCCGATATTACCTCCGGAAAATCAAGCATATCCCCGTCCAGGAACGCAAATGACAAAAATTCGTTTGCAATATTTTCAGTGCTGTCGAACGAACGTATATTTCCGGCATAATATATCTTTTTTACCCTGTCAAATTCTTCTTTTTCAAAACCGGATTTTTTAAATGTTTCAATTTCTTCCTTTATTCTTTTGAAAACCTTGTCGGGGTCAGACGAATAGCCGGAAATTTCGCAAAATCCGAAATTTCTGTGCGCTTCATATCCATATGAAAAAGTGGAATTTATAAGCGACTTTTCATAAAGTTCCGTGTAAAAATCACCTGATTTGCCGAAAAGCAATTCAAGTATGATGCCGTACTCAGCTTGCTTTTTCATAAGCGCGCGTCCGGAACAGGGCTGATCTGCATCTTTTATTCCTACCGAAAACATAGGCATTGATACCTGCAGCGACTGGGACACTTCGCTTTTGCAAACGTTTTCCGGTTCTTCGGGATAAATTCTCTGTGCCGAGAAATCTTCGGCTTCTTTCAAAACTTTATCCGCAACCTTTAAAACGTCGTCCGGCGAAATATCTCCGCACACGCAAAGCGCCATATTTCTGAGATTATAAAAACTTCTGTACGCGCAGTATAAAAGTTCCGGCGTAATTTCGGCTATCGTTTCTACAGTACCTGCGGTGTCAATTTTTGCCGGATGGTTAAAGTAAAGACCCGTGAGCATATTAAAGTACAATCTCCACGACGGGTTATCGTCGTACATTCTTATTTCCTGGCCTATGATTCCCTGTTCTTTCTGCACGGTTTCTTTCGTAAAATAGGGATGCGTTACAAAACCCAGCAATATTTCAAGCGACGGAAGAAAATTTTCGGCACACGAAAAAAGATATACCGTTTTATCGCTTGTGGTGTAAGCATTTGCGTCGGCACCGAATTTTGCGTACTTTTCAAACGTATCGATTCCGTCTTCATTTTCGAACAGTTTATGTTCGAGAAAATGAGCGATTCCGTCGGGAAGTTTTTCTTTTTTGCCGTTTAGAATAAAGTTATTGTCTATGGATCCGAACTGCGTTCCGAAACCCGCGTACGCGGTTTTGAATTTCTTCGGAACAACGTAAATCTCAAGTCCGCTTTTATGCATTGTATAATAATATTTTTCTCCGATGCTTTTATTTTCTTTTATCTTGAAAACACCGCTCATTCGTCTTCACCGCCTTTTGTCATTTCCGTTCCCTTTAAAAAGTATACTGTATCGAGTTTCACGCTTTTTGCGCACTCGACAATATCGTCCCTGCATACTTTTTTTGCATTTTCTATAACTTCTTCGGGACTTTCGAAATTTCCCGCAAGAATTCGGGAAAGATACCATGAAGATAAAGAAACCGCACTGTCGTCAAGTTCCCTGTAAGAATTTATAAGAGACTTTCTTGCAGCTTCAAGTTCTTCATCCGAAATATTCCCGTTTTTAATATTTTCCAACTGCAGACAAATTTCAGAAAAGGCTTTTTCTTTGTTTTCAACTTCAATTCCGCTTGCAACGGTCAAAATTCCCTTATGCGCGTCGGGTATTGAACGGCAGTAATAACATAAACTCAGTTTTTCCCTGACGTTTAAAAAAAGTTTGCTTGTGGCAGAGCCACCGAACAATTCGTTAAACAGCGCAAATTTTGTATAATTGCTGTCGGGCAGAACATATCCCTGAGAAAAACCGAGCACAAGTTTCCCCTGATTTACAGGCATTTCTTCGGTTACTTCGTTAACGTTTTCGCGCGATGTGAATTTTTCACATGAAAAGTCATAGATTTTTCTGTTTTTCAAAACCGAAAACTTTTTGCAAATTTTATTTTTAACCGAATTTTCATCCTGCGAACCTGTATAAAATATTTCAAATTTTGCGCGGGACAGCAATTCTTTATAAAATTCGTAAAGATTTTTTTCATTTATCTTTCCGACGCTTTCAATTTTGCCGAGTTCGCTTACCGCAAAATTCTGCCCACGGCACATTTCCTCATGGCATCTTTTTATTGCGTATGCATTTTTATTGTTAATCTGGGCGTTTATGGAATCGCACAGGTTTGCCTTCTCGCCGTCAACATACTCTTTTGAAAATGCTCCGTTTTCAGTAAAGGGGCAAAATAAAATCTCGCATACGATATCAATAACTTCCTGCAGAATATCCATTTTTTCCGGAAGAAATTCTTCCTTTAGAAAATTGCATAAAAACGCGACTATCTGTGACTCCCCTCTTTTGTAAACCACAGGCTCGATAAATGTGCCGTAAAGAGAGTCCAGTTTTTTATTCAGCGCACGCATGTCCGGATAATTTTCCGTGCCCCTTTTAAGAACATATACAAGCAGAGCGGCAAGCGATGCGGTTTCTTCCTTAAGGGGAAGAATGGCATTGATACACAAATAATCGGTTTTATATTTTTCGGAAGGTATTGTATTTAAAAATATTCCGTCTGAAATTTCAATTCTTTTCATATTGTCTCCCCGAATAAATAAATATATTATTATATTACTACAAATCAGGCTTTATATCAATACCATTTCACATTTTTATATTTTCCTGTAGTATATTTTTACCTCATGTTTTCCCGGAATTACAGGAATTTCAAAACCGCTGCATTCTTTTCCGTCAAATTCCGCCATTTCGCTGTCGGAAATAAAATACAAAATTTTATACTCGGATTTTCCGATGCGGATATTTACGGTACTTCCGTCAAGTCTTTCCGGGAAAGGATACGCCGTGTCCTTTGAAAAAACAATCTTTGCGTGTTCACTTTCAATTTCCGATAAGAAAATTCCAAAAAACTTTTCAAGCATTGTGCGGTAATACCAGCCTGCGGCGCCCGTGTATTGGGTCCAGCCGGCGCGTCCTCTGTTTTCGGCATTCGAATAAATATCGGCGGCAATGCAGTAAGGTTCCGCAAAATATGCTTCTCTTATATTTTTATCGCACGAAAAACTGCACCTGAAAGCCGGATTTGAATAAAGAAGTATTTGTTCTCCGCATCTCAGAAATTCCGAAGCCTTATTTATCCGTCCGAGTTTTTTCTCGGACGATGCCATGCAAAAGTATCCGTACGCTCCCCAGATGGCGGCATGAGTATATTGTCCGCCGTTTTCGCGAAGCCCGCTTACATACCCTTTTACATAACCGGGATTTTTCTTTCCGTCGGAAAAAGGTGGAGAGAACAGTTTTAAGATTTTATACTCTTCGTCAAAAAGTTTCGAATACGCGTTCAAAAGCGAACTTTCAGCAATCGAAATATTGTCATACACACTTGATATTGCCGAAAAACACTGAGGAAGAATATCAATTTTGCATTCCTCACTGTCTGCGCTTCCGAGTTTTTCGCCGTCGTCATAAAATCCCCTTATAAAATACCCGGAATCCTTGTCATAGCAATTGTCAATTATATTTTTCTTTAATACTTTCGCAATGCTCCTGTAAGTTTTTGCCCTGTTGATGTCTTTTTTTATTTCACATACTCTTGAAAACTTGTCAAGTACAAGTTTTAGAAACATTCCGAGCCATACGCTTTCGCCTTTTCCGCCAACTCCTATATTTGAAAAACCGTCGCACCAATCGCAGCTGCCGATAAGAGGTATGCCATGCGCCCCGAAGCGCGAAAGAACATACTCAACCGCCCGCACGCTGTGAAAATACAAACTTTCGCGAACGTCTGACTTTTGGGGGCTAAAGTATTTTTCCGTTTCGTTTTCTGAAAGTTCCGGACCTTTTATATAAAATATACTTTTGTCAAGAAAGAGCGTGTCGCCGGTATATTCGCAGTAACAGCTTACCGCATACGGAAGAAAAAGGCAGTCGTCGGAACATTTGGTGCGTACACCCCTGTGAACCGATTGTTGGTTTTCCGATATATTGTGCCACCAGTGAAGCACATCCCCCTTTTCAAACTGATGAAAAGCGCATCTGTAAATGTGGTTTCTTGCGCGTTCCCTGTCGGAATACATGAGAGCGAGAGCGTCCTGAAGCTGATCGCGAAATCCGTATGCTCCGCCCGACTGGTAAAATCCGCTTCTGCCAATAAATCTTGAAAAAGCATTTTGGTACGGCAGAAAGAAATTGAACATATATTCAAATGAATTGGTCACATCATCTTTATTCTTAAAGGAACAGGCGATTTCCGGAATGAATTTTCCCGCGAAAATTTTTTCGTCCGAAAATCCCCCGTCCTTGTCATTTACAGTCTTTTCAAAAACCTTTTCATATACTTCAAATTTTTCCGAACCCCCGAACACAAAGCAGCACTCGTCTTTATTCTCAAACATTATATAAATTCTGTCGTATTCTTCGGAACTGCAATTTAAAAATACATTTTTTGTGTCAAAACTTATTTTGCCGAATTCTCCGCCGGGACAAAATCCGTATGCAAATCCCGTTTTTTTACTCATTGTTTCGGAAAGATTGTTTTTGAAAAACACGGTTTTGTCTTTTACAAAGCATTTAACATTTTTGCCGTCGTCTATACTTTTGCCCATTATCGGATAAAGCGAAAAATAAACCTTGAAATTGTCTTTGCGTTTTTCGGCAAATTTCAGTTTATACATTTTATATGGAAGATTTTCCGCGCAAAAAACCGTTATTTTGTATAAAAGTCCGTCTATATTTCCGAAATACTCGGCATAACCTTTTCCGAATACTGTCTTACAACTGCATGCAGCCGCATCGTAAAACTTCCCGTTTTTTTCAATATATATTATTTCTCCGCCGAATTCGTCGGCAATATCTCCTTTGAAAAATGTTATTCTCTTCTCCGACGCATTGCCCAAAAACGTGTACCCGAAAGAATTTTGGGTTACAAGGCTCGAAATGTTGTTTCCTGAAAGCATATGCGAAAAGGGAAGTCTTATATCGTCTTCTTTTGTTACGCAAAACTCTTGACCGAAAAAATACCCTCCGTAAACTTTAAAGGCATCTTCCGGACAATTTTTTTCGGATTTTTGCCCGCTGGTATATACTATAGGGAAATATTTTACGCTTCCTTCTTTTTTCTGCTCCGCGTATTTTTCCGAAACTATATTTGTAATTTTCCGCGAAAATGACAAAATGCATTCGGTATCGTCTTTTACGCTTTCCCTCTCAAGCATGAAAATACCGCCGTTTTTCTTGTTTACATACTCTGCAAGACCGCATTTCCTTATTGTTTCAAAAATTTTTGTTTCGGCAATTCTGAAGTACTTTTCGGTTTCGGAATACAAAATTACAAAGTCGCAGAAAATATTTTCCATTGCAAGAAGTCTGTATATCCTCAAATAATTTTCAAGAACCCGGCACAGAAAAACCGATGACAAAACAAAAGTAAAAATCGGAAAATCGCCGGATATGCCATATTTCCACAGAGTTTTTACGGAACACGTTTCATTTGCCAAAGGCATGTATTTTTGATTTTTACCAAAAAACACGGCGCTTAGCATTTCCGTCTGGGCTGAATTTTGCATATAAGGCATGACGCCGCATGCGCACAGCAGTTGAGATGTTACTTCATTCTGAACCTCGCAGCATTTTTCGAATGAAACATTTCTCTGGAGCAGAATTTCCTCTCTTGCGTTATCGATGCTGTCGGCAAATGAAAGTATGAGTTCGTTTTCGAAGCCGTTTTTCGTATAAGGTATATGAGTTTTCAAAACGCATATCGGGTCAATACACGCCCCGAGAGAAAACTGCGGCGGAACACTGAAAATATTGCCGAGTATCTTTTCATGACTTTTAGGGTTAAAAACATCCTGCTTTCTCGTGTCAAATGAAAATTCCCTCGACATGTCGAAAAATGCCGCTGCCATCACCCGTTCTTTATCTGAACCGCGCGGCCGTCTTTTGTAAAATAAAATTTTGTTTTCATCGTCCCAGAACGCTTCGATAAACAATGAAGAAAACGACGGGTGCGCGTCAAAATCACGTTTTGTGCAAAGTTGCGGGTAAAACACCGCGCAGTATTCCAAAAAACCCGACTTTGCATTCTGCAGATTCTGCACGCAGGAAAATTTTATTCTGAAACTTTGGAAAGCGCACTTTGATATTGTAAATTCGGTTTTTGCCGAAAAATCTTTTTTACCGTTCGTATATTTTTCCTCTTTTGAAACAAATTTTCCGCCCGATGCCGAAAACGAATACGCAAGATCGTCATTTTTTGCGCACAACGGCGTCTGCGCGTATTGTTCTCCGGACAATTTTATAAATGAAGAAAAATTATTTCCGGCAAAAAAAAGTTCATTTGAACTTTGCAGCGGCATAATATCTTTAAACATCAGCGAAAAATGACCGCAGTCGGACATCAAAGCCGTTAAAGACCCGTCGGAAAGCGAAAACATTTTCGGATTGTCGAGAAAAACGTCCGTATAAATTTTTTCTTCCGAATAAATATTTCTTTGCGGCTTTTCCTGAACGGTAAAGGTTTTCGCGGCCTTTTTTATTACCGCGTTCACAGGTATCTTTTCTTCAAGCAGTTCGTATCCGCACGAAATTTTTGCGTCGTGCATAAATCTTTTCTGCATTAAATTGCCGAAACATGCGTTATCAAGCGACGCCAAACTCATACCCATATGATGCGACATATAACTCTTTACAATTTTATATTCGTCTTTCGTACGGCTTTTGGTAAAATCGCATGCTTCGTAAAATCCATATCTTCCGTACATGCCGAGTTTAGAAAGTTTTGACAAATTCAAAAGGGGTTTCCTTATATTTACGCACATTGCAATATATGACGAATACGGTGAAATTACAAGGTCGTCTTCAAGCCCTCTTTTAAGCCCGAGTTTCGGTATTCCGAACGCCTTGTACGCATAATTCATATTGCTGTCAAAAGAAAAATACGCGCTCTCGGAAATTCCGAAAACTTTGTTTTTTGCGTATCTTTCGCACTGCGCAAGAAATGCGTATCCTGCGGCTTCATATGACAGGGAGCCTTTATATACCGGAAGAAAAATAGGCGGCATAAAATATTCGAAAGCAGTTCCCGTCCATGAAGAAAGTCCTATATATCCGGATGAAGTTATAAGCATTCTGCCGAGTTTTTGCCAATGTCTTATATCTACTTTTCTTAATGAACAGGCAATATAACTCAGCGTTCTTGCTTCGCTCATAAACAAATCATAGCAGCCGTCGCTCATCTTTGCATTTTTGTTCTCGTCAAAATATACCCCAATTGAGAACAGTTCTCTTTTTCTGTTGTAAATGCACTCAAAATCGGTATTATCTATTATTTTTTCAATTCTTTTTATAAGTTCGATAAGCCTTACTTCTTCATTTATATAATCGGAAAGTCCCTCTTTCAGCGTTATAAGGCAGGCAATAAAGTTCCCCGTATCGACTGAAGAAATATATTCGGGCGAAAGTACCCGACAGGATAAAGTATTATACCAGTTGTATAAATGCCCGTGCCATTTCGGAAGGGTTTCTATAACCGAAATCGTTTTATAAAGCCTCGTATAAAGTTCGGCGGTATTTATAAACCTGAAATCTCTTGCGCAAAGCACGCCCGTAAGATAAAGCCCTATATTTGTCGGTGACGTCCTGTGCGCCGTCGTGTATGCGGGAAACAACTGAATGTTGTCCGGCGGAAGATGATTTTCGCTTTCATTTACCGTGTCCTTGAAAAATTTCCATATATCGCACGCATATTTTTCTAATTGTTTTTTCGTGCTGTCCTGGATCTGCGTCTTTTTGCCGGAAAAATCAAACGAGGTAAAATAAGCGCAAAGCGGAATTATAAAAAACATAAATCCCAGTACCTTCTGTCCTCCGTAAGGGGCAAAACAGAAAAGAACAAAGCCGAGTATCGCCGAAAAAATATTTTTCTGGATAAAGAAAAATATTCCTTTTCCGGAAGAATCACTCATCGCCGCCGTCACCCACTGAAGCATGTGTTTTTTCGTAAAAAGCATTCTTGTAAATGAAAGCAGCATTGCATTAAGTGTAATAAATGCGGATTTTGCAAGCATTGAAATTAAAAACAGCATTCTGGTAAAACTCTGCCATATGCCGGCGCTGACACCTTTTGTAAAAAATCTGCGCGCAGCGCTTTTAAAGTCAAACCTTGACAACAGCGATATGCTTTCCAGCAAAAAAGGAATAATATATGGCATAAGCGCCGCAAACATCAGCGCATATGCAAAATAGAACCTGCAAAAACAAGAAAGTATAATAAGCGCAAGAGAAAAAACACAAACGCTTTCTCTTCTTACGTTGTCAAAAATTTTAAACCTCGACAACGCTGAAAAGTTATTTTTATATTTTTCAGAAAAACGGTCTTTAAGAACAGGTTTTAAAAAACTTAGGTTCTGTACATCGCCTCTTATCCACCTATGATTCCTCTTTAAATACGATATTTCGTTTTTCGGAAAACTGTCGGTAAGTTCCATATCGCATATAAGCGCTGTCCTCAGCCTTTCCCCTTCCAGGATATCATGACTTAAAATGCTGTCGTCGGGAAAAGAATTGTTGTTTAAAATAACCTCAAAAAATGCGTCCTTGTCAAATATTCCCTTGCCGCAGAAAGTACCGCTTGAAAATACGCTCTGGTATAAATCGAACGATGCCGAAGAATATATATCAAGCCCGCCTGCTCCGCACATCATTCTTGTAAAAGGATTGGAAAATGCGCACGTAAGTTCCGTCCCCATTTTCGGCTGCATCATCCCGTACCCTTCGGTTACAACCTTTCTTTTGCCGTCAATTACCGGCCTGTTTTTCGGATGAATCATCGCTCCCGTCATTTTAAGTATGCTGCCTATTGACAGGTTTGTATCCTCGTCAAGAGTTATTATATATTTTATATCGGAAAGATCCTTTATGTCAGATACGCTTTCATATGAAAAATCGAAAGACGACGGCTTGTTTTTCAGAAGTTTAACAAGTTCTCCGACAGCTCCTCTCTTTCTTTCATACGCAAGAAAAGTTTTTTCGGACTTCGAATAACTTCTGTTTCTCAAAAAAAGATAAAAATTCTTTCCATACTTCATATTCAGCGCATTGATTCTGTCATCGGCATATTTTGTAATAACTGAATCGCTGCTTTTCGTTGCGCTGTCGCTGTCGCAAAGGTCGCATAAAACTCCAAAATACACATTTTCGCCGCCGCATGCATGAAATATTCTTTCAAGTTTGTCAAATATTAGTTTATCATGTTTTTCGGAACAGAGAAGCGTCGTTATAACGCATAAAGTCTTTGCATTGTCCGGAACTTTTCTTATATCCATTTTTAATACCGGCGGGACTTTTACAAATTTTGAAAAAACAAAATCCAAAAACAATTTTACGCTTTCCCATACCGGAAAAAGCACAATCGGGAAAAAATAGGAAAAGCCGGCTATAAGATACGATACACCTGCTGTCAGAAAAAACAGAAGAAAAAAATACAAGGTTCCGCTTTTCTTCTTTTCATCAAGATAAAAACCTATATGCTTTTTGCCGCTGTCGGTACAGTTTTGTGCTTTTTCCAGAATTTTCTTTGCATACTGCCTTTCCGGAATCTTTCCCTTTTTTGCACCGTATGCTATGAGATATCTGTAATACGCTTTTGTATCTTCGGTCATTTTGCCATACTCGCCCGACGGATCCGACAAAAGTATCTGTTCCATGGGACACAAGTCAATGCTTTTGTCAAAGCGATGTACCGCAACATAACGCAATGATGTAATAACACTTGAAAGGGAACGGCGCACAGCCTCGGGATCGAAAATACTCTTGCCGTCGAAAAATTCGCCGCATATATCCGCAGTATAAGAAATAAGTGCGCATTTTAAAAGCAGCGGAATTGAAAAAATATCGTTAAAACTCATGCTGTCACAGCTTTTTTCATCGCATGAACGCATAAAAACTTCCACAGATTCTTCGCATAAAGGTTCCTGTATGCGCTGTATATACTTTTTTGCCATAACGAAAAAACGCGGATTTTTTCCGTCGCTCTGCAATTTCTTCTGCAAACTTAAAGCCTTTAAAGCATTGTAATATTCTTCTGAAATAATGTAAAAATTGTCGCACAGCCACTCATAATACAAAGGCATCCCTCTGTCCCCGGCGCTTTTCTCGAGCCTTGACGCCTTGTTATACGCCTTTTTTATTTTTCCGTAATCAAATGCAAGCGTCTTTTTTAACTGCTTTGCGGAACTTCTTTTTACAAATGGAACCTCGTAAGATATCCCGTCGGAAATATTTTTGTAATTTTCTTTTGCAGATATTCTTATATTTTCCATCTTCGCTTCTCCCTTTTTAAATTTGTTTTTTATTATTTTCCATGGTGCTCTGTTATTGAATTAATTGTTAGTATTTTCAAAAACTGCGGCAAATATTCACATTTTTATGTGTATTTTATACAAAATTAAATTTTTTTCTAAAAAACTCTTGCTTTTTCATAAAATCAGTGTATAATGATTACATAATCACTTCACCGAACTAAAGTGATAAATTGATAAAATACAAATACGGAGGAACAAAATAATGAAAAAAATCATCAGTATACTGCTTGTTCTTATTATGGCAGCAAGCATATTCACACTTTGCTCATGCACAAAAAGCCCAGACGACGGCGAACAAGACACAGACATAAAGAACAACGAAGTTACAGACGACCTTGCCTACATAAAGGGCAACGGAAAGTTGGTTATAGGCTACACTTTATACAATCCGATGAACTACGAAGATGAAAACGGAGAGTTTGTAGGATTTGATACCGAGTTTGCGAAAGCGGTATGCGAAAAACTCGGCGTTACCCCTGAATTTGTGCTCATCAACTGGGACACAAAAGAAATTGAACTTAATGCAAAATCAATAGACTGCATCTGGAACGGATTTACAATCACAGACGAAAGAAAAGAAAATCTCAGTTTCTCGGTTCCCTACATTGAAAACAAGCAAGTCGTAATAATAAAATCGGCAGATGCTGAAAAATATACCGATACTGCTTCTCTTGCGAGTGCAAATCTCGTCGCTGAAGTTTCATCGGCAGGCGAAGATGCAATTGCAGCAGACGACAACCTTAAAAATGCGTCATATACAGCCGTTCAAAAACAAACCGACGCTCTTCTCGAAGTAAAATCCGGCACTGCAGACGCCGCAGTTCTCGACTATACGCTTGCAAGCGCAATGGTAGGTGAAAACACAAGTTATTCCGACCTTCAGATTATCGACGGCCTTGATCTTTGCGTTGAAGATTACGGAATCGGTTTCCGCAAAGGTTCAAATGCAGTTGAAGAAGTAAACAAAGCAATTGAAGAACTCAAAAAAGACGGAACACTCGAAAAGATTGCCGAAAAATATGACCTTCAGGCAATTTTATTAAAATAATTATTTAAAGCGATTCTCCTTTGTCAGCGGCAGAAGACCTCTTCTGCCGCTGCAGCGTGCTTTTTAGAAAGGGAAAAAAATGAGTCTTGCACAAGTCACTTTGTCATTGTTATCGGGTTTTAAGATTACCCTTTTAATATTTTTTATAACGCTTGCATTATCTTTACCGCTAGGTCTTCTTATAACATTCGGTTCCATGAGCAAGTTTTCTCCGCTGAAATATATTGTAAAAGCCTTTGTATGGATAATCCGCGGAACTCCGCTTATGCTGCAGGTAATAGTAGTATTTTACGTTCCGGGACTTTTATTCCGGCACATAGAAAAAACTTACAGCGAGATACCTTTTCCGCTGTGGCTTACATATTTGCAGTCGTTTGCCGCATGGATAGCAAAAAAAAGAGTAGGAGCCGTAATTGTTGCTTTCGTAGTAAATTATTCCGCATATTTTTCTGAAATATACAGAGGCGGAATCGAAAGCATTCCAAAAGGTCAGTACGAAGCCGGACAGGTTCTCGGCATGACAAAATCCCAGATTTTTCAAAAAGTAATTCTCATGCAGGTTATAAAAAGGGTTATTCCCCCTATGGGAAACGAAATAATCACCCTTGTAAAGGATACATCGCTTGCAAGAATAATCGCTGTTCCGGAAATCATTATGGCGGCGCAGAACTTTGCTTCCTCTAAAGCGCTTATATGGCCTCTGTTTTACACCGGAGTATTTTACCTATTATTCAACGGAATCTTAACAATACTATTTGGCAGGATAGAAAAGAAAATGAATTACTACAGCGCTTAATGAAAAGAGGAGAAAAATGCCAATACTTGAAGTAAAAAACTTATATAAAAGTTTCGGAAAAACAAAAGTTCTCGAAAATATAAACTTCTCTGTCGAACGCGGTGACGTTGTTTCCGTCATAGGTTCTTCCGGAAACGGAAAAACCACTCTTCTGAGATGCCTTAATTTTCTTGAAACGCCCGAGAAAGGTCAGATTATTGTCGATAACGACGTAATTTTTGACGCAGACAGCAATATTAAAATAAAAGAGAAAGATTTGAGAAAAAACAGGCTGCGTTTCGGTCTTGTTTTTCAGAATTTTAATCTTTTTCCTCAGTACACTGCACTTGAAAATGTAAGTCTTGCAATGAACCTCTTGGCAAAAGACGGGCTTAAAAGTTTCGACGGCAGAATTCGGGATATCGCTTACGATTACTTGAAAAAAGTCGGACTTGCCGAAAAGTGCGATTTTTATCCCTGCGAACTTTCGGGCGGTCAGCAGCAAAGAGTGGCAATAGCAAGGGCTCTCGCCTTAAATCCCGACATTTTATTTTTCGACGAACCCACAAGCGCTCTTGACCCCGAACTTACTGTAGAGGTGCTCTCAACATTAAAATCTCTTGCAAAATCAAAAATCACAATGATGATTGTCACTCATGAAATGATGTTTGCGCATGATGTATCAAGCAAAATTATGTTTATGGACAAAGGTACGATTCTTGAAGAAGGTTCTCCGGAACAGATATTTAAAAATCCTCGCAACGAAAGAACAAAGGAATTTTTGCAAAGTATTTTAAACAATAATTACTGAATATAAAATCCTCCCCATTTTGGGGAGGATTTTTGCAATACTGCAGTCTTTAATAAAATTTTCTCGATACCAAGAAAAATTTATCTACCCTATTGACAAATCAGAAAAATGAATTTATAATATAACAGTGTTATATGATGTTGTTGTATTTGGAGGCAAAAATGAGCGAATCCGAAAAAGGAACACTTGAAAATATTCATACCGCCGCCAAAAAAGAATTTTTGGAAAAAGGGTTTAAATCAGCGTCACTCCGCAGTATCGTAAAAACGGCAGGTGTTACC
>CAKSDR010000031.1 GCA_934446095.1 uncultured Eubacteriales bacterium
GTGTTTTTTATTTTGTCTGCGTTTGCTGAAATATTTAAACTTTTTATTAACCCTGCGAAAATCATGGTGACAATTGGCAGAAAATAGAAAAAACCTTGAAAACTTAAAGTTTTCAAAGTTTTTTGGTGGTCGGAGTGAGAGGATTCGAACCTCCGGCCTCTTGGTCCCGAACCAAGCACTCTACCAAACTGAGCCACACCCCGATTTTCTGCAACGGGTATATTATAGCACAACACATTTTTTTTGTCAATAACTTTGTGTTAAAAAGAGTTTGTTTTTTAAGTGAAGTGAAAAAATTTATTTTTATTTGTCATCTATTTTAACAAGACCGCTTTCTATATATGTCCTGTATACGTAACTTTGTTTTGTTTCGGTAACCATGCGGTCTTTTTTCTCGTCGTAATAGGATATTGTTTCTTCACCGAGCAGGGAAGAATTTTCCGACAGATATAAAATAACATTTTCTATGCAGCGTTCAAGTTTCTTGTCATTGACATTAAGCGGTATATGAATATTGACATTTGTTGATTGAATGCTTGCGCTGCAGGGAGTTTCGGTGGTTTTGTCCCCTTCGTTTATTATGGTTTTCATGTCCTTTATAAAATATCTTAAAATTACCGACAGTTTTTTTATAAATAAAACGGCAGGAAAGCGGGATTTTTTCAAAATATCTCTTAAAAGTGCGTCGTCAATATATATTACACATGAAGTTACCATTTCTATAACGGCGTCTGTACATGAAACGGGAATTTCAATAACTTTTATTTCACAGCCGGGGGATGTGCTGTCTATAAGTTTTTTAAGAAGGTCAAGTTTATTGCTGTCAAGAATACCTTCTACAAATTTTACTGTTATAGTGTTGTTTTCCATAAAAATACCTTTTAATATTATTTGTTTGTTCTTTATTATAACATAAATGCTGCAAAAATGAAAGATGCAGGAAGAAGCCTGCATCTTTTTTACCGGTTAGTTTAACGAATCAATATATTTGCATGCCGCAAGCGCGCTTATCGCTCCGTCGGATGAGGCTGTTACAACCTGCCGTATGGATTTTGCGCGGCAGTCGCCGGCTGCAAATATTCCGGGAGTGCTTGTTGTGCAGGATTCATCGGAGATGATATACCCGTTTGAATCCAATTGCGCAATATCGGAAAAAACTTCATTTTCCGGAACTTGACCTATCGCAACGAAAACACCGTCTGCGGCAATATATGATTTCTCGTTTTTTTTCGTGTTTTCAATGACAATGCCTTCCAAATTTGAAGAACCCCGAAGTTCTGTAACAACACTGTCTTTTATAAACGAAACATTATCTCTTTTTGAAAGAATATCAAGCAGTTTTTTTTCACCTGTGAAAAAACCGAGATTTTGTATAATTGTAACTTTTTTGCATATATCGCAAAGTAAAACCGCGTCCTGCAAAGCAGTATTTCCTCCGCCGATAACAGCGACTTCCTTTCCCTGGAAAAAAGCGCCGTCACATACTGCACAGTATGAAATGCCGTTTCCGATAAATTCATTTTCCAACGGAAGATTCAACTTGCGGTGCTTTGATCCCGAGGCGATTATTACGCTTTTTGATTCATATACAGAAGTATCGCACGATACGATGAAAAATCGGTCTTTTTTTTCGATTTTTGTAACTTGCGCAAGTTCTATTTCAGCATCGAGATTTAAAGCCTGATCAATCAGTTTTTCAGCCAGAGCGTTTCCGCTTATTTCGATTTCTCCGGGAAAATTTTCAACTTTCGGAGAATATGTGATCTGGCCTCCGAAAGAAGACTTTTCAAGAATCAACACGGTTTTTTCAGCGCGCCTTGCATATACGGCGGCAGTAAGTCCCGCGGGACCCGAGCCTATTATTATAATGTCGTACATACTATCCCCTTTAAACCTTTAAGTTTACGGACTGTTCCGCAAACTTGCGTATATTTGAAACGTTTACGATTTTTTCGCCCGACGGTACGACAAGGGTGGGAGCGGTTTTTATATCGTATTGTTTTGCAAGTTCCGGATCTTCGTTTGCAATAACGGTTTTGTATTCTATTCCGGCTTTGTCAAGAAAGTTTTTTGCCATTCTGCAATTCGGACATGTTGACGTCGTGAAAAGTATGGGATAGTCCTTGCCGCCTGAATAGGGGACTTTGGAATTATTAGAAACGGAAGAAGCATTGCTGCCGTCATATTTGCTGAAAGAAGCAATATTGTAAACTTTGCGGTTCTTAAATTCTTCGGACTTTCCATCATTCCAGTTTTGCACGGGGCGGTAGTACCCTGTGATACGGCTGTAAACTTCGGTTTTTTCGCCGCATTCGGGACAAGAGTATTTTTCACCCGAGATATAGCCGTGGTTTTTGCATACCGAATATGTAGGGGAAAGCGTATAGTAAGGAAGTTTATAATTTTCGGCAATTTTCCTTATTAAAGATGCGGCGGCTTTCCAGTCGGGAAGTTTTTCACCGAGAAAAGCGTGAAATACAGTTCCTGAAGTATAAAGCGTCTGCAGTTCGTCCTGAATATCAAGAGCCGAAAAGATATCGTCCGTGTATCCTACGGGCAGGTGGGAACTGTTGGTATAATACGGAGTCTTGCCTTTTTCGGAGGCGGTTATTATATCAGGGTATCTTGCAAGATCATGTTTTGCAAGACGGTATGCGGTCGATTCTGCGGGAGTTGCTTCAAGGTTGTAAAGATCCCCGTACTGCTCCTGATAATCGGAAAGGCGTTCGCGCATGTGGTTCAGGACTTCTTTTGTGAATTCCTGGGCATCTTTGCATGTAAGGTCTTCTTTTATCCAGCAAGCATTAAGACACGCTTCGTTCATGCCGACAAGACCTATCGTCGAAAAGTGATTGTCGAATGAACCGAGATAACGCTTGGTGTATGGATATAGCCCTTCGCCGAGAAGTTTTGTGATAACTTCACGTTTTGTTTTGAGAGAACGTGCGGATATGTCCATCATGCGGTCAAGTTTTTTAAAGAATTCTTCTTTTGAAGAAGAAGTATAAGCAATACGCGGCATATTTATCGTAACGACGCCTATGGAACCCGTACTTTCGCCGCTTCCGAAAAATCCGCCGGATTTTTTGCGAAGTTCGCGAAGATCAAGCCTTAACCGGCAGCACATGCTGCGCACATCGCTCGGAGCCATGTCGCTATTGACATAGTTTGAAAAATAAGGGGTGCCGTACTTCGATGTCATCTCAAACAAAAGTTTATTGTTCTCGGTTTCCGACCAGTCGAAATCACGGGTTATCGAATATGTCGGAATAGGGTACTGAAATCCGCGGCCGTGCGCGTCGCCTTCTATCATAACTTCGATAAACGCACGGTTTATCATATCCATTTCTTTTTTGCAGTCTTTGTATTTGAAATCCATTTCCTTGCCGCCGACAATTGCGTTAAGCTCCGCAAGATCATCCGGAACTGTCCAGTCGAGAGTTATGTTGGAAAAAGGAGCCTGCGTACCCCAGCGGCTGGGTGTGTTTACACCGTAAATAAACGATTCTATACATTTTTTAACTTCATTGTATGAAAGATTATCCGTCTTTACAAACGGAGCAAGATATGTGTCAAATGACGAGAAAGCCTGCGCGCCTGCCCATTCGTTCTGCATGATGCCGAGGAAGTTTACCATCTGATTGCAAAGCGAGGAAAGGTGTTTTGCAGGCGCTGATGTAATCTTGCCGGTAACTCCGCCGAGCCCTTCTTTTATCAGTTGTTTTAAGGACCAGCCTGCGCAGTATCCTGTGAGCATGGAAAGATCGTGTATGTGAATGTCGGCATTTCTGTGAGCCGATGCTATTTCTTCATCATATATTTCCGAAAGCCAGTAATTTGCGGTAATAGCCCCGGAATTTGAAAGAATAAGTCCTCCGACAGAATATGTGACCGTGGAATTTTCCTTTACACGCCAGTCGGAAACTTTGACATAACTGTCTACAACTTTCTTGTAATCAAGAATTGTGTTTTTGAGATTACGCATCTTTTCATGCTGCTTGCGATAGAGAATGTATGCTTTTGCAACTTCTGCGTAGCCTGCCTGAACAAGCACGTTTTCAACGCTGTCCTGAATATCTTCTACGGCAATATGCGAATCTTTAATTTTAGGTTCAAAATCGGCAGTTACCTTTAAAGATATAAAATCAAGCATATTATCATTAAAATTTACGTTTGATGCTTCAAATGCGAGTTTTATGGCGTCTCTGATTTTCGATATATCAAAATCAACGTATTTGCCATCCCTTTTTTTTACGTTAAACATGATTTCCTCCAAATAACAATATTCTTGCGGCTAAAACCGAGCTTTGTGAAGATATTATATCATGAATTACTTAAAGTGTCAATAGCAAAACACAATATATTGTAAATTTTTTTAAAATACAACACAATATATTGATTATATTCCTCTAATACCGACAAACTTTATTTTTTTCTCAAGGATAGCGGCAAATGCGTAAAGTTCATTTTTGGTGTAAGCCGACATCGGTTTTCCTATCATATTGCCGGAAGGAACGTATTGCTGAAGGTAATATTTTTCGGCTCCCTGCAGAAAATCCGCGATGCTTTTAAAATCATCTTCGTCGTGAAGTTCTTTTGTCACAGTCGTGCGGAATTCATAAGGAATTTTGTTTTTAAGAAGGAAGTCAACAGATTTCTCTATATTTTTTATATCCAAATTTTTGATTCCTGCGGAGAGGGCATATTTTTCCTTTGAGTTTTTAATGTCCATTGCAACATAATCAATAAGAGAAAGGTCTGCAAGGGCTGATAGTTTTTTCGGGAAAGATCCGTTGGTGTCAAGTTTTACCGCGTATCCGAGACTTTTTATTTTTTCGGCAAATCCGAAAATATCGTCGCAAACAAGAGGCTCGCCTCCGGTTATGCACACTCCGTCAAGAATCCCTGAACGGGATTTAAGAAAGGAAAAGAACTCTTCTTCCGGTATTTTATTTTCCGCGTCGGGACTTATGACAAGCCCTGCGTTATGGCAAAACGGGCAGCGAAAATTGCAGCCGCCGGTAAAAACGGTGCAGGCAACTTTTCCTGGAAAGTCAAGAAGAGTTAATTTTTGCAGACCTAAAAGCAACATATATAAGACCTCACAGTGCGTAAAGTGATAATTAACATAAATTATATCACAAAATATAGTAAAAATCAACAAACAATACAACAAAATAATATATAAAATGTAAAATTATACAAAATGCAAAAAACCACTTGACATATCTTACCGTGTGTGATAAAATAACTAAAACAAAATAATGTCGCAGTTATTAAAGAGAATTAATAGAGGAGCGAAGATTAATAGTAGCAAAAAAGAGGTACTCGAAACCGTTGATGTTTTGTGAAAGGAATCTTTGCCGAAACGATAAACTTTTCGGAAGGTTTGTTGTTGGGCATTTGAATAATATTCAAATGACTGTCACAAGTGTTTGTGGAGTGCTATTGTTCGTTTTATTTATATTTACATATAGATTATTAAACGGCCGGAGTACTTGACAATACTTCGGCCGTATTTTGTTTGAATTTTTTAAAGGAGGTTTTCCGATATGAGAAAACTTTTAGTTTCAATTCTTGCTATTTCCACCATTTTTACAGCGATGCTTTTCAGCGGCTGTACAAAAACCGATGAAGACAATACTTTAAGAGTAGGTCTTGAGTGCGCTTACGCTCCTTTCAACTGGACGCAGACAGACGATTCAAACGGCGCTGTCGCAATTGAAGGAACAGATCAGTACGCAAATGGATACGACGTTCAGATTGCAAAGAAAATCGCACAGTCATTTGGCAAAGACCTCGTAATATGCAAAACCACATGGGACGGACTTATTCCGGCTGTAAAATCAGGCGCTATAGATATGATAATTGCCGGCATGAGCCCCACTGCAGAAAGAAGAGAAAGCATAGACTTTTCGGACGCATATTATACATCAAACCTTGTAATAGTTGTTAATAAAGACGGAAAATATGCGCAGGCACAGAGCCTTAAAGATTTTGAAGGCGCAAAAATAGTAGGCCAGCTCGGGACATTCCACGAAACTGCCATTGACCAGATTCCCGGAGTTTTGAAACAGACTTCAATGAAAGATTTCGGAACAATGATAGTTGCATTGAAGTCCGGAAGCATTGACGGATACGTTGCCGAAAAACCCGGTGCTATTGCAAACTGCAGCGCAAATCCTGGATTTACATACGTTAACCTTGAAAATAATGATACAGGCTTTACTGTAAACGACGAAGATGTTCAGATTGCCGTAGGATTTAAAAAAGGTTCCGAACTTACATCAAAAGTAAACGAAATTCTTTCGGGCATTTCTCAGGAAGAAAGAGATACTCTTATGGATAACGCCATTGCTCAGCAGCCTGCGGAAGAATCCGAAGAATAATAAAAAAGTATAAAAATATCCTTATAATATATTTGCTTTAAGAGGGAACAATGAAATTTTTAGAACTTGTCGGAAAAATCTGGACAAAATACGGTTCCATGTTTATAGACGGAATCGGGAATACGCTTATTATATCCATACTCGGCACGATACTGGGCCTTGTGATAGGTGTTATAATAGGTATAATACGCACAATACCCGACTCAAAAAACAAAGTCCTTTATGTTTTGCAGAAAATAAACAACTTTATAATTTCGGCATATATCGAAATTTTCCGCGGAACGCCTATGATGGTACAGGCGATGGTAATATATTGGGGATATGCATTTGCGACAGGCGGAAAACGCCTGCCGCTTATGGCATCTGCAATCCTCATAGTATCAATCAATACGGGCGCTTATATATCGGAAATTGTAAGAGGCGGCATAATTTCCATAGACAAAGGTCAGTTTGAAGGCGCGCATTCTGTTGGAATGAGCCATTTTCAGACAATGATGCTTGTAATAATGCCGCAGGTGCTGAGAAATATTCTGCCGGCAGTGTCAAACGAATTTGTAATAAATATAAAAGATACGTCGGTGCTTAACGTTATCGGCGTTACGGAACTTTATTACCAGTCGTACACAATAAACAGCATTACATATGAAACATTTGCAACTTATGCTATTACATGCGTGATTTACTTTATTCTGACGTTTGCCGTAACACGCATATTAAGATTTGCCGAAAGGAAACTTGAGGGAAAAGGAAATTATACAATATTCGGTTCGCAAAGCGACTTTGAAACTGAGATTCACGTAAGAAATGAGGAAAAGGCACATGGCTGAAATACTTGAATTAAAACATCTTGAAAAAACCTTCGGTGAAAACAAGGTGCTGAAAGATATAAACCTCACGGTCAATAAAGGTGAAGTTATAAGTATTATAGGCTCGTCCGGTTCCGGCAAGAGTACAATGCTAAGATGCATAAACCTTTTGGAGAAGGCGACCGGCGGAACTATATTGTATCACGGACAGGATATCACGTCAAAAGAAGTAAAAGTGTCCGAATACAGAACAAAAGTAGGAATGGTATTTCAGCAATTTAATCTTTTCAATAATATGACAGCCCTTCAGAATTGCGTTGTGGGACAGACTCATGTGCTAAAAAGAAATAAAAAAGAAGCTGAACAGATCGCAAAGGAATATTTAAAAAAAGTTGGTATGCTTCAGTATATTAATGCAAAACCGGCACAGTTGTCGGGCGGACAAAAGCAAAGAGTTGCAATTGCAAGAACTCTTTCAATGAACCCGGAGGTAATTCTTTTCGACGAGCCGACAAGCGCTCTTGATCCCGAGATGGTCGGAGAAGTGTTAAACTGCATGAGAAATCTTGCCGGAGAAGGATTTACAATGCTTGTTGTAACGCATGAAATGATGTTCGCAAAAGATGTGTCGACAAGAGTGATATTTATGGACGGCGGAATTATATGTGAAGAGGGAACGCCGGATGAAATATTCGGAAATCCCAAGAACGCAAGAACAAAAGAGTTTTTGTCAAGAGTTATAAACACAAAATAGTATTTCGGAGATATTTATTATGAGAATAGTTGTAAAAGTCGGGACATCAACGCTTGCATATGCAAACGGCTGCCTTAATATCCGCGCGATAACACAGCTTTGCACGATACTCAGCGACCTTAAAAATGCGGGTCATGAGATTGTGCTCGTTTCGTCCGGCGCTATAGGTATGGGAGCCGGGAAACTTGCGATAAAGGGAAAACCGAAAAGCATTGAGGAAAAACAGGCGTCGGCTGCCGTAGGACAGTGCATGCTTATGTATACATATGATAAACTATTTTCCGAATATAACCATACGGTAGCGCAGATTTTGCTGACGGGTGATGATTTTGCCCATGAAAACAGGCATGAAAATTTTCAGAAGACTATAAAAAAACTTCTCGAATTTAATGTACTTCCGATCATAAATGAGAACGATACGATAGCAACCGATGAAATAAAAGTCGGCGATAACGACCGCTTGTCCGCACTTGTTGCAACGAGTATCGCAGCAGATAAACTTGTAATCCTGTCAGACATTGACGGGCTTTATACAAACGATCCGAGAAAAGACAGAGAAGCAAAACTTATACCGGTTATTGAAAATATAACCGATGAGGTTATGAGTTTTGGAAAAGACAGCGCCGGAAATCTCGGTACCGGCGGCATGAAAACAAAACTGCTTGCTGCAAAAATATGTACCGAAGCGGGCTGCGATATGATAATCTCCAATGGAAAAAAGCCGGAGGTTCTGTATGATATCGCTGGAGGAAAAGACACCGGAACTTTGTTTTCCGGTAAAAAGCATTGAAGATTTATCCGGAAAGGATGCGTGTTATTGCATGACAACCTATGATATTTTAAAAAAAACAAAAGAAAGCGTACCGAAAATAGCATGTCTTTCTGCGGAAGAAAAAAACAAAGGTCTTTTTTGTATGGCAGAGTCCTTGAAAAATAATATGTCAAAGATTCTTCTTGCTAATAAAGAAGATGTTGAATTTGCAAGGGGAAAGATTTCCGATGTTATGATTGACAGGCTTTTGCTGACTGAAGAAAGAATTATGTCAATGGCTCAGGGAATTGTTCATGTGGCGGAACTTCCGGACCCCACTGGCAGAATCCTTCAGAAAACAAAAAGCGAAAACGGTCTTGTGATTGAAAAGGTGTCTGTTCCTTTGGAAGTTATCGGAATTATTTATGAAAGCCGGCCGAATGTTACGTCGGATGCCGCAGCATTGTGCTTTAAAAGCGGAAATGCATGTGTTTTGCGTTCCGGCAGGGAAGCGATACGCTCGTCTTCCGAAATCGTTGCAGCCTTAAAAAAGGGACTTTGCAATGCCGGCGTATGCAGCGACTGCATTAATATTGTTGAAGACACAGACAGAAAAAGCGCAAGAGAAATGATGGAAGCGCAAGGATATATAGATATGCTGATCCCGAGAGGGGGAGCAGGACTTATAAAGGCCTGCGTTGAAAATGCCAAGGTTCCTTGCATCCAGACCGGTACGGGAATATGCCATATATATGTTGACGAAAACGCAGATATAGATATGGCTCTCAATATAGTTTACAATGCGAAACTTTCGCGTCCGTCTGTATGCAACGCATGCGAAGTATGCCTTGTAAATAAAAATATAGCAGAAAAATTTCTTCCAAAACTGAAAGAAAAATTGTGCGATGAAAGAATTTCAAATAATCTTGTGCCGGCAGAACTTAGGCTTGACGAATATTCGCAAAATATAATTTCAGGAAAAAAGGCCGGTGAAAATGATTTTGACACCGAATTTTTGGACTATATTCTTGCAGTAAAAGTTGTCGGAAATGTGAAAGAAGCCGTAGAACATATCAATAAACACACGACTCATCATAGCGAGTCTATAATAACCGGCAATATGGAAAATGCGGAATTTTTTATGAATAATATCGACTCCGCAGCGCTTTATGTAAACGCTTCCACACGGTTTACCGACGGAGGAGAGTTCGGACTCGGCTGTGAAATGGGCATATCAACCCAGAAACTGCACGCAAGAGGACCTATCGGCCTTTGCGAACTTACTACATATAAATATAAGATTTACGGAAACGGACAGATCCGTTGAGGGAGAAAAATTATGAATTGTAAAGTCGGTTTTATAGGCTGCGGAAACATGGGAGGAGCATTGCTTCATTGTGCATGTGAAACTGTTGCCGGAAATGAAATCATGATTTGCGACAGAGATGAAAATAAAATCAAAGATTTGTGCGAAAAGTACGGCGTATTGCCGGGCAGTGCCGATGAAGTTGTCTCGAATTGTAAGTTTATATTTCTCGGCGTAAAGCCGCAGCATCTTCAGAACTTGCTGCATGAGATAAAAGACAGCATTGCTGCAAGGACCGATGAATTTGTTCTTGTATCTATGGCGGCGTCCGTATCAATTGAAAGCATAAGCAATATGCTTTCATTGAAAAAAACATGTCCGATAATTCGCATAATGCCGAATCTTCCGGTATGCGTAGGGGAGGGAATGATAATTTATTCCCTGAACGGGCATGTTAAAAAAAGTCAGAGCGATGAATTTGAAGAAATTTTAAACAAGGCGGGAACGCTTGACAGAATCGATGAAGGACTGATTGACGCCGCAAGTGCAATAACAGGCTGCGGGCCTGCGTTTGTGTATATGTTTATACAGTCTATGGCAGATGGCGGAGTAAAATGCGGCCTTTCCCGAGATAAGGCTCTATTATATGCTTCAAAAACCGTTTTAGGCTCTGCAAAACATGTTATTTCAAGCAAAATTCACCCTGAAGTGCTTAAAGATGCGGTGTGCAGTCCCGGCGGAACAACAATTGACGGAGTATGCACACTTGAAAAATTTTCTTTCCGTTCGGGAGTTGCAAGCGCGGTTGAGGCTTCATACGAGAAAACATGTAAACTTGCCGGAAAAAACAAAAAATAAGGTTTTGAAAGAATATATTTTAAAACTAAAAATATATATTAAAAAGACAATTATAAAAGGAGAAGGCAAATGCAGAATTTTATCGAACTGTTAAAGGCGGTCTTTTTTGGCATTGTGCAGGGAATTACAGAGTGGCTTCCGATTTCAAGCACAGGACACCTTATATTGTTTAATCAATGGCTTAAACTTGATTGTACGGAAGAGTTTTGGAAATTGTTTGAAGTTATAATTCAGCTCGGCTCAATACTTGCCGTGGTTGTTTTGTATTTTCATAAACTTAACCCCTTTTCAAACAAGAAAAATAAAACCGAAAAAATATCAACATGGAATATGTGGCTTAAGGTTGTAATAGGTTCAATACCGGTTGCGATTGCGGGAATACTTTTTAATGATTTTATTCCGGAAAGCCCGTTTGTAATAGCGGCAGCACTTATTGTATATGGTATATTGTTTATAGTTATTGAAAATGCGCATAGAACTCCGAATATCCGATCAATTGATGACCTTAGTTATAAAAAAGCGTTTGGCGTAGGACTTTTTCAGATGCTTTCAATAATTCCCGGTACTTCAAGAAGCGGTTCTACAATAATGGGCGGAATCGTTCTCGGCTCGTCGAGAGAGATTGCATCCGAATATTCCTTCTTTCTTGCAATTCCCGCTATGGTGGGCGCAAGTTTGCTGAGAATATATAAATATGGTAAAAATTTCGGCCTTGCTTTTTCGTCTTCTGAAATAATGGTTTTAATTGTAGGGACAATAGTTTCATTTGTCGTATCTGTTTTTGCAATAAAACTTCTTATGGGATATATAAGAAAACACGATTTTAAAGCCTTCGGAATTTACAGAATAGTTCTTGGAATTATTATTATCGCATATTTCGGAATTTCTTCACTTGTAAAATAAGATAATGTTAAAAAGGGACTGAAAAAAACAGCCCCTTTTTTATTTGCATATAAAAATGTTGGAAATATATTATTAATTTTTATAAATTGTTATTGAAAAACAGATTTTCAGTGTGATATAATTAATATAAGTATAGAATTGTGAAGAAAAATTTTGCCTTATATAATGATTTTGGGAGAATATTAATGGATATCTTTTCTTTTATTATGCTGCTGGGCGGTCTTACATTTTTTCTTTTTGGTATGAATGTAATGTCGGGGAGCCTTGAAAAAATGGCCGGCGGAAAGCTTGAACGCCTTTTAAAGAAAATGACGTCAAACCCGCTTATAAGCATATCTCTTGGCGCTGCAATAACCATCGCGGTACAATCGTCGTCGGCAACCTCTGTAATGCTTGTAGGTCTTGTAAATTCAGGAATAATGAAATTTTCACAGACGATAAATGTATTGTTTGGCGCAAATATCGGAACGACACTTACCTCATGGATTTTGAGTTTATCCGGAATCGAAAGCGACAACGTATGGATAAAGATGCTGAAACCCGAGAACTTTTCTCCGATAGTTGCGTTTATAGGCATTCTTCTTACAATGTTCAGCAAAAAAGAAAAGAAAAAAAGTATAGGAACCGTATTTGTTGGATTTGCGATACTTATGTACGGTATGACGATGATGAGTTCCGCCGTGGCGCCTCTCGGCGAAATGCCGGAATTTGCAAATATGCTTGTAAAATTTAATAATCCGCTTCTCGGTCTTTTTATAGGAACCTTTTTCACTGCGATAATTCAGAGTTCGGCGGCATCAATAGGTATTTTGCAGGCACTGTCACTGACCGGAAATATCACGTTTAACATGGCAATTCCGATAGTTATGGGTCAGAATATAGGTACATGCATGACGGCAGTTCTGTCGTCTATCGGCACAAATAAAAAGGCAAAAAGAGTGGTCGTGCTGCATATTACAATAAAAGTTATAGGCATGTTGATATGTTTGCCGCTGTATATTATTTTGAACCATTTTATAAAATTTGGATTTGCCGCTAAGACGGTTTCTCCAGTTTCTATTGCGGTTATACATTCGGTATTTAATATTTTAACTGTAATATTCTTAATGCCTTTTTCGGATAAACTTGTCGGACTTATTGAAAAAATAGTAAAAGACAGCAGTAAAGAAAAACATCACAGAGAGCCATTTCTTGATGAACGACTGCTTCTTTCTCCGTCTGTTGCAGTAGTTGAGTGCAACAGCGCGACAAAGCGTATGGCAGACCTTGCAAAGGAAAATATAAATTTGGCAATTTCCATGTTTTCCGAATTTGACGAAAAAACGGCCGAAAAAATCGAACAGACAGAAGAAAAACTTGATACTTATGAAGATAAACTCGGTACATATCTTGTTAGACTTTCCGCACAGTCAATGTCTGACGGCGATAGCCAAGTGGTATCGAAGATGCTGCATGCAATAGGAGATTTTGAACGCCTCGGCGACCATGCGTTGAATCTTTTAAAGACAGCTGTAGAAATTAACAATAAAGATATTTCTTTCACGGATGATGCAAAGTCTGAGTTGTTGGTGTTAACGAAGGCTATTAAGGAAATTCTTGAAACTACAACCAAAGCATATAAAACAAATGATGTGAAAACAGCGTCTGAAGTTGAACCCCTCGAACAGGTAATCGACAGTTTGATTTCAGAAATAAAATCCAATCATATAAACAGGCTTCAGAGTGGTAATTGCACTATTGAAATGGGCTTTATACTTTCGGACATGCTTACAAACTACGAACGTATTTCAGACCATTGTTCCAATATTGCAGTCGCGGTAATCGAAGTTCAGAATAACAGTTTTTATACGCATAAGTACCTGAATGCTTTAAAACACGGGGAAAACGACAGCGAATTTTCAAGTACATATAGAAAGTTTAGTGAAAAGTATAAACTTTCGTAAATATAAAATTAAGCCCTCGCCATTTGGCAAGGGCTTTTTTACAATATTAAAATATAATATTCATTATCTATAATATTCAAATTCTGCACCGTAGATAGTTACGATATCTCCGTCTTTAATGCCTTTTTCTTCAAGGACATTAAAAACACCGGCTTTTCGGAGAACTTTCTGGAAATAGGCAAAAGATTCTCTGTCACCAAAGTTTATTGATTTTACGACATTTATAAGCCGTTCGCACGTTACCTCAAACATGCCGTCATCTCTTCGGCGGACAATTATTTCGTCACTGTTCTGAGCGTCGCTGTAATCGGGAATGACCTGTTCGGTTTCGTATACCTTGATGGGAGGCAGATCCTTTAATTTCTGCGCAATAAGTTCCGCAAGTTCACAAACTCCGTCGTTAATGGCAGCGCACATAAACAGGATATCCGTGTTATTTTTCTTTGCATATTCCAAAAGTCTGCTTTTTGTGTCGTCAGACATCATGTCGATTTTGTTTGCAACAATGATTCTGGGACGGCTTGCAAGTTCGGGACTGTAAAGGGCAAGTTCCGAGTTTACGGTTTCAATATCGC
>CAKSDR010000032.1 GCA_934446095.1 uncultured Eubacteriales bacterium
AAATCGGCAAAAAGCATAGAAAGTATTTCCGGCGTTGTTTCGCGCAAGACCGCAAGTACGATTTTCTACTACGGTGTGAGCATTATTATAGCCATGGCGTTCGGGGTTTTTCTTAGTGTTCTTTTTGCGTATCTGAAAAAAGGCAAGGAATTCAATAATGATAAGTCGCTTTGAATTATGCGGATATTTTGACAGTAATTTCGGTGATGATTATATGCAGAAAATAACTGTTATGAACTTGCCGGAGTACGAGTTTTCAGTGCCCGATAACTGCCGCGTATCAGACATGCTGCTTTGTGAAAATAATGTTATAAAGGTAAAACCGGCCGAGGTAAAGTTTCTTCCGAAACTTTTGGTAACAGGTTCAGGATTTATGCTAAACAGTTTTGCGGCAATAATATGCGAGTTAGTATGGCTTTTGAAGAAAAAAACAGAAACTGATATTTGTATCGGGTGCAATATTGAGCCGTTCAAAAGTAAGTTTGCGGAAAAACTTATTGTAAGAAAACTAAGAAAAATCGGCTGCATAATTTGCCGCGATAAAAAAAGTTTTATGTATTTGCGGCGCAAATGCACAAAATCAGACGTTTTCTATACGCCGGATATATTGTTCGGACTTCCCGAAAGTCTTATTCCGGAAAAAAAGAGCGATGCAAAACTCGGGCTGTCCCTTATGCACAGATACGGAGATAAGGCGGATAATGCGTATTACAGGGCAATGGCGGAAATTTCTGATTTTTGGATTCAAAAAACCGGAAGGGACGTTGTGCTCATGGCTTTTGATACAGGTGAAGAAAACGACGTTTTTGCATGCGAATGCGTTAAAAATTTAATGAAATATAAGGAAAATGCGGAAATTGTGTGTCACGGAAGCGGCGGCGAAATATTAAACGCATATTCCGCGTGCCGAAAGATAGTCGGCGCAAGATTTCACTCGGCAGTTTTGGCAATGAAGACCGGAACGGACTTTTTTCCTATTATCTATCGGGAAAAAATGCGAAATTTGATAGAAGATATGAAGTACCCTGTCCGCGGCTGCAGTATATCAGACATAGATACGAAAGAAATAAAAAAATTTCTGCTTGCCAATACTGATTTTGAACTTGATAAAAAATATGAAGACTTGGTAAAGGATAGTTTTAATATTCTTCGGCAATATATAACAAAAGAAAAGAAGTGATAAGATATGCAAACCGCAGAAGAAACGATTAACACAACAATACCCGATAAAGTAATACTGCCGTTTGAAAAATCGGATGTTATTTATGATGTTGAAGAAATTAAAAATCTGCCGTCAAAACCTGTTTATTCATTTTTGAAGAGATTTTTTGATATTGCATTTTCCGCATTCGGTATCATACTTTTTATTATTCCTATGGTAATTATATGTATTTTGATTGCCGCAACATCTGAAGGAAAACCGATTTACAGGCAGGAAAGGCTGGGCAAGAACGGCAAAAAATTTTATATATACAAATTTCGGACAATGCATAAGAACGCCGAAAAAAATGGGGCCCAATGGTCGCTCGGCGATGATGACGAAAGGGTTACAAAAATCGGCAAGTTTTTGCGCAAAACAAAAATAGATGAACTTCCGCAGTTGTTTAACTGCTTTTTCGGAGATTTGTCGCTTGTGGGACCCCGTCCCGAAAGAAAAATTTTTTACGAATGTTTTGAATTATACATACACGGTTTTTCGCAAAGACTTCTTGTAAAGCCGGGTATAACAGGACTTGCTCAGGTAACGGGGCTGTTTTTAAAACCAGAGGAAAAGATTGTTTATGATATTGAGTACATAAAAAAACGTTCACTGAAACTTGATTTTAAAATATTGCTGTCTACCGTAAGAGCAATTCTGAAGGGAGATAAAAGCAAGAAATAACGCGAGGTGTTTTCAACAATGAAAAAAGTCCTTTTTATCGCAACTGTCGTAAAAACTCATATAAATGTATTCCATCTTCCTTATATTCAGATGTTTAAAGAAAACGGATATAAAACTTTTGTTGCCGCAAAAAATGACTTTGAAAATGAAGAGCCTGTAATTCCTTATTGCGATTCATATGAGGATATTCCGTTCTCGCGAAATCCATTTAACCTTAAAAATATCGCCTCATACAGAAAATTAAAGAAACTGATTGAAGAAGAGAAATTCGATATTGTGCAATGCAATACGCCGGTCGGAGGCGTTTTGGGACGGCTTGCGGCAAGAAAAATGAGAAAAAACGGCACAAGGATAATATATATCGCGCACGGATTTCACTTTTTAAAGGGCGGACCGCTGCTATCGTGGGTAATATTTTATCCGATTGAAAAATTTTTGTCATGTATTACAGACGTGCTTGTTACAATAAATCACGAAGATTACAGTCTTGCTTTAAAGCATTTTGGGGCTGTAAGAACAGCGTACATACACGGAGTGGGCGTTGACACCGAAAAAATAGAAAACTGCAAACCCGACAGGAATAAAGTCCGTGCCGAGTTTTTTATTAAAGAGAACGATACGGTACTCATATCCGTCGGAGAACTGAGGGCGCTTAAAAATCACAAAGTTATAATCGAGGCAATGGCAAAACTCGGACGGCGTGATATTCACTATATAATCGCGGGCGAAGGACCTATGAGGGAGGAACTTAGAAGTATTGCCTCACGGCTAGGGCTTTGTGACAATATTCACTTGCCGGGATTTCGCGGCGATATATATGAGCTTCTGAAATCAAGCGATATATTTTGCTTCCCGTCAAAAAGAGAGGGACTGCCTGTTTCCCTTATGGAAGCAATGGCGTCAGGGCTTGCCGCAGTTGTGTCTTGTGTGAGAGGGAATACGGACCTTGTTTGTAATAACAAAGGCGGATTTATTTATTCTTGTGATGATGCGTGCGGGTTTGCGCACGGAATAAAGAAACTTACTGAAGATAAAAATTTGCGCCGGAATATGGGGCAGTTTAATAAAGAGTTCGTAAAAAAATACGATATAAAAATTGTGAAAGAAGAGTTGTCGAAAATATATTTTTCCAAAACGTCGCAATTTTAAAGGAGAAACACTTTATGTACGAATATAGTTTTATAGTTCCTGTCTATAACGCCGAAAAGTATATTGAAGAGTGCATATTCAGCATATTAAAACAAGGAGAACACTGCGAGTTGATTTTAATTGACGACGGTTCTTCCGACGCTTCGGGAAACATTTGCGATAATTATGCTAAAAAATACGAAAGGGTAAGCACCTACCATATAGAAAATTCAGGCCCTGCCGGGGCAAGAAATTACGGACTTTCAAAATCTTCCGGCAAGTACATAATATTTGTTGACGCAGATGATTATTTAAGCGAAGATTTTATTGAAAAATTTGAGGACACGGATGCCGATAAAAGCGCTGACCTTGTATTTTTTAATATTGTTAAAAAATTCCCGGACGGCAGGGAAGAAGATATGTCTGAGGGACTTTGCAGGGAAAAACTTTATAAAAAATCTTATGAAGAAATACTGAAGGCGCTATCCGAATGCTCAAAGTTTCCTGCAAGCACCGGAGGCAAGATAGTTAAAAAAGAGGTTCTTGAAAATAATAATATCTCATTTAAGCGCGGACTTATCGGGGAAGATATAGATTGGACTTTGCAACTCGTATGCAATATTAAATCCGCTGACTTTTTCACTTGCGGAAAGTATTACTACAGAATTTCCACGAATACCAGGCGCTCGTACGGAAATGTAAAAAGCCTTGCCGATCAGCTTTTTATGATTGAAAATTGGCTGCAAAAAGCAAAAGGGACGGAAAATGAAAAATATATTCTGAGTTTTCTTGCTTTTCAGTATGCGGTTACTCTGCCGTTTTACGGAGCGCTTCCTTCAAAAGACAGAAAGCCGTATGCAAAAAGAGTAAAAGAACTGAAGTTTTTGCTTTCGCATGGAAAAACCAAAAAAATTTTGTTTATACGCATAGCGTCGGATTTTCTGGGTGTTGCCGCAGCGTCAGTTTTGCTATATAAATATGTTACACAAAGAGATGTGATAAAAACATGAAGAAAAAGATTTTATTTGCGGCGCAAAACCTTAATATCGGAGGCGTGCAGGCGGCTTTTGTAAACCTGCTCCAAAAGATGTCAAAAGACGGGGGATATGAAATTACCGTTTTCACTTTTGCAGGAGGAACTCTTGAAAAAGAAATTCCGAAAGGAATATCGGTTTTTTTCGGCGGTAAAATATTAAAACTTTCCGCAACGCCTTTTGAAACTGTAAAAAAATCGGGAAATATCTTTGACATTATACTCAGAATACTTATAACCCTGTTTGCAAAGGCAGTCGGCACCGAGAAATTTTACAGATGTTGCTTTAAAAAACAAAAAGAAAAATATGACATAGCCGTTTCGTATTTTACAGATATTCCGGCAGGAGTTTTTAACAAGGGTACAAATCTTTTTGTTTCGGATTTTACAAATGCCGAACAAAAAGTCGCGTTTATTCATACAGACCCTGTGCTCGGAGGTTTCGATACCGATTACTGCAGAAAAATCTACAGACCGTTTGACAAAATAATTTGCGTATCGGATGCCGTAAGAGAAAAATTTAACGATATGCTTCCGGAATATTCATATAAAACCGAAACAAGACATAATGAAGTGGACGCTGAAAAAATAAAAGAACTTGCACTAAAGTTCAGCCCTTTTGAAAAATCAGATTTTGATATTGTTACCGTTGCAAGAGTTGACGACGCTTCGAAAAGAATTTCAGGAATTGTGAATATATGCTGCCGGCTGAAAGAAAAAGGAATTGCAAATTTTAAGTGGCGTATCATAGGCGACGGACCGGATTTTTTGAAAAACAAAAAACTTTCCGAAAAACTTAATGTTGAAGATGTTCTGTTTTTCGAGGGAGAAAAGACAAATCCATATCCTTATATACATAAATCGGATTTATTTGCACTTTATTCCGCATATGAGGGGTTTCCGCTTGTGATTGAAGAAGCAAAGGTGCTCGGAACGCCGATACTTTCAAAAAATTATGCTGCGGCAAAAGAACAAATTTCAAAAAACTGCGGAGAAATCGCATATTCTGATGAGGAGTTTTTTGAAAAACTGTGCGGTATTATCGGAGCACATTAGGTTTTGTATACAATCGGTAAGGCGATTTGTATAAATATTAAAATATTTTTGTTAAACGAGAGGAGGTGAAAAGTATGAAGAAAGTATTAGCGGTACTTTTCAGTTTAATCATGATTTGTTCTTGCACCATGGCAGTTTCTGCTGCAGTTCGCGCGGAAACGTTTGCTACCAAAACAGATTTTTATATTCAGCGTTATGGTGCGCAGATGGATGAAGAAGGGCAGGTAACATCAAGGGAAGCAGCGTTTTTTACGCCTGTAGTTTACAGCGGACGCTTGAACGACGGAACCCGTTCGACAGATTACACGGTAGTGTATAAAGAAGGTGTTGTTTCTTCCGATGACGTTATAAGCGAAGTTGTAAACAAACCTGAAGATGCCGATATTCTTGCAAAAATCAAGAGTATATACGGAGATGACGGATATATTCTCTCAAGCAACGGCAAAGTTGTTAACTGGAGCAAGTTTACAACAGATAACTATGAAATACGCTGGTATGTGCTTAAGTGTGAACTCGGCGCATGGTCGTTTCTCGATGTATGGCATGTTGACGGAGTTATAGTTGAAAAAGTAACCGACAAGCCTATCGAAGTTGTAACACCCGACGATCCGGGATATATTCCGCCCGAAGAAAGGGAAGCTGACACTGAAGATTACGAGCCCGGGAAAACTATCGAATACAAGAGCAATTTTGCGTATATCTACGGATATAATGACGAAATTATGGGCGCTGAAAATAACTTATTGCGCAGTGAAGTATCGGCAATGGTATACCGTCTTGTAAGACAGAACGGAGGCCTTGGCGATTTTGCTTACAACGAGGCTGACATTCCTGCCTTTGACGACATCGAAGGCGAATGGTTCAGAAGCGGAATTGAGTTTATGAACTCAAAAGGCGCTTATGCTGATGGCGAAAGCGTACATCCTTATGTAGCTGTTACCCGCGGAGAATCCTTTAAGATAATATGTCTTGGGTTCGGTTTTTCCGAGGATTCAAAACTTTCATATGATGAATATGCCGATATTCTCTATAAGGCAGGATATATTCAGGGTGATGAAAACGGCGACCTCAATATCTGGAAACTTATAACAAGAGCTGAATTCTGCACGATTTATAACAGAATAATAGGCAGAGATGCAGCAGGACTTACAACGGCTGACGGTGTGGCGGTTACTGCCGAAACATATGGATTTACTGACCTTGACAGCAGCAAATGGTATTATGAAACTATGGTTAAAGCAACAAGCGCATATGATGACGACGGATACGTTGATATTAATCTCAGAAATTTGAGAGAAATTCTTGACGACTATCAGTAATTTAACGCACTCGTTCTTTAAAGGCTGAATAAGCGGGACGGCGGTGCCTTACTGCCGCCGTCTTTTTATAATAAAAACGGAGGAAATGCGGTTTTATGAAAAATAAAATACTAAGAAACGCCGGAAAACTGTTATATTGCGTTGCTGCAAAACGTATGCCGGTTTCGTATGCGAAAATCATGGGGACATTTTCAAAAAAGGCAAGATTATTGTGCGCAAAACTTATAATCTGCGAATGCGGAAAAAATGTTAATATTGAAAAGGGCGCAGAATTTGCATCAAATATAAAAATCGGAAATAACTCCGGTATCGGTAAAAACTCAATAGTCGGAGCTTTTACGGAGATCGGAGATAATGTAATGATAGGCGAGGCCGTTTTTATATATACACGAAATCACAAGACCGAAAGAACCGATATACCCATGTGTATGCAAGGATTTGAAAATTACAAGCCTGTATTTATATCGGATGATGTATGGATAGGTTCCAGAGTAACAATACTTCCGGGAAGTAAAATTGGCAGGGGAGCGATTATCGGCGCAGGAGCAGTTGTCGCGGGAGAAGTTCCGGATTTTGCCGTGGCATGCGGAGTTCCCGCAAGGGTAGTAAAGTACAGAAAATAAATATTTCAATGATTGAAAGGAGAAAGTATGGCGCCTCGGCTTAGCGTTATTGTTCCGGTTTATAATGTTGAAAAATTTTTACATAAGTGCGTGACAAGCATTTTGAATCAGACATATAAGGATTTTGAACTGATATTGGTTGATGACGCTTCCAAGGATTCAAGCGGTGAGATATGCGATAGTTATGCCGAAAAATATAGTTTTGTAAAGTCGATACATAACGAGCATAAAGGACCGCTTTATACGAGAAAAACAGGTTTTTTGAATGCTTCCGGAGAGTATATTTCATATATTGACGGCGATGATTACATTGATCCTTATATGTATGAATATATGATGAAAAAAATAACCGAATATGACGCTGATATTTGTGCCTGCGACATAATGCTTGAATTTGAAAATCAAAAAATTCCGCTTCACAGGAGTATTCCGGGCGGATACTACGACAGAAAAATGATGGAAAAGGAAGTATATCCGTACATGCTTTTCTTTCCCAAATCAAATCTGCCGGGCTTTTCTCCGAGTCTTTGCAATAAAATTATACGACGCTCTGTCTTGGAAAAGGTAATCATTGAAACAAATGAGAAAATTTATTACGGCGAAGACGCAGTGTGTTCTTATCCGTGCATGCTTGACGCTGAAAGTTTGTATGTTACAAAGGATAAATTCTTCTATATATACAGGCAGACGAAAAATTCGATGTCGCGTGACTATGACAGACACCTTATGAAAAAACTTCCGATATTGATAGATATTCTTGACAAAGAGTTTGAAAAAAGAAATTTTGACGGAAGAATGCAGGGTAAGTGTTATGCTGTGCTGCAACTTATATTTTGTATTAGAAACGAGTTGCTTTTCAATAAAGAAAAGCATCTGCATCAAAAAATAAAAGAACTAAAAAAATACATATCGTCTCCGAGATTCAAAGAGGCTATCGGAAACGCCGGGAAGAAAATTACCGACAAACAGTTAAAATTTAAAGTATTTCTTTTGAAAACAAGACAGTTACGGTTATTGTATATATTATTTTATATTAAAGAAAAAATTCTGTTGTTAAGGAGATGTGACAATGAAAAAACGGAACAATAAGTTTGTTCGCGGCGGTTGCACCGGCATTAAAAATCAGGCGCGTGCAAATATTTTTGTTTCTGTTTTATATCAATTTATTTCAGCGGTATGTTCTCTTATTCTTCCGAGATTCATTTTGCTTTATTTCGGTTCCGATGTAAACGGAATTTTGCAGTCAATAAGCCAGTTGCTGACTTATACGGTGATTATTGAAGGCGGAATAGGCGGACTTGTAATTGCTTCGTTTTACAGACCGCTTGCATTTTCGGATGAAAAGGCCGTATCCGATATCTTTAACAACGCAAAAGATTTTTTTGCTAAAATTTCTTATATTTATATCGGACTTGTGGCTGTAATTGCCGTTTTTGTCAAAAAGGTGATCCGCACCGATTTTGATTTTTGGTACGTAAGTTTGCTTGCAGTTGTGCTTGGAATAAATTATTATTTTAACTACTATTTCGCCCTTGCCCATAGGATGCTTATGCGTGCGGATCAGAAAATAAGGATAATACAAGGCGTTCAATGCATAACGCTGATATTTAATACTGTTATTTGTGCTCTTGCGATGAAGTTCGGAGCCGGGATACATGTTGTGAAAATTATAAGTACTCTTATTTTTCTTGTAAATCCCATTGTATTCAGAATATATGTAAAAAAACATTATAATATCAGTAAAAAAATATTTGATAAAAACCGTGAACTTCCAAAAAAGCGCGACGGTATGGTGCATCATATCGCGTTTTTTGTTCATATGAACACTGACATTGTAATTCTTTCTGTCTTTAGCGGAACAAGAGAAGTGTCGGTGTACTCAGTATATAATTCAATTATATATACGATAGAAAGTTTTTTTATGGCAATATCGGACGGAATATCGGCGTCGATAGGAAATTTAATAGTTAAAGACGAAAAAGATGCGCTTAATAACTATTTTGAACTGTATCAGACAATGAATACATTTCTTGCGACATTTTTCTGTATAGCCGAGGCTATACTTATTGTTCCGTTTGTCAGCATATATACGAAAGGGGTAACCGATGCTGATTATATCAGGCCCATGTTTTCATATATTGCAATTGCGGCGCAGTGGTTTTTCTGCATAAGAATTCCTTGCAGCAGCGTTATAAACGCGGCAGGGCATTACCGGCAGACCTCAATCGGCGCATATATCGAGGCCATATTGAATATATGTATTTCTCTTGCTTTGGTACGCAATTTCGGGCTTTGCGGAATTGCTTTCGGAACTGCGGCAGCAATGATGGCAAGGACGATATATATGGCTTGGTATTTATCAAAAGAACTGCTCTTCAGAAAGATGAAAATTTTTGTAAAAGACACTTTATTAAATGCGGCTTTTGCAATAGTTTTTGTTTATCTTGCAAAAAAAGCGGCAAATTTTGCGCCGGATAATATATTTTCGTGGTTTTTATACGCCGCTGCGGTAAGTGCGGCAACAATTGCGGGACTTGTACTTTTTAACCTTATGTTAAAAAGACGGGAAGTCATTTTTGTATTCAAAAATTTTAGGCACAGCGGGCCACAATAAGAAAAAAGTTAAAATATTGCAAAAACGCCGTAAGTCATATGACTTACGGCGTTTTTGATTTTTAATAATGTAAAGTTAATATTTTGTGGGTTTCAAAGTAAGATATTTTTTTACCATAAGGGCAACTTTAAATGTTATTGCATGTTCAAATTCACGAAGGTCAAGTCCTGTCAGTTTCTTGATTTTTTCAAGTCTGTAAACAAGTGTATTTCTATGTACAAACAGTTTTCTCGACGTTTCGGAAACGTTAAGATTGTTTTCAAAGAATGCCTGAATTGTCATAAGTGTTTCTCTGTCAAGACTTTCAAGCGAGCCGTTTTTAAATACTTCATGCAAAAACATTTCGCAAAGCGTTGTCGGCAACTGATAAATAAGTCTTCCTATACCAAGATTTTCGTAACTTATAATATTTTTTTCCGTATCGAAAACCTTTCCGACTTCAATTGCAACCTGCGCTTCTTTAAAAGAACGGGCAAGGTCTTTGATATTCTCGGCAATTGTTCCTATGCCTATCGTAACTTTCTGGAAAAATTCCGAACTTGCAGTATCGACAATTGAACGCGCAATTTTTTCAAGCGATTTTTCCTCGCAGTTGGGGCGCACTTCCTTTACAAGGACAATATCGTTTTCTCCGAGGCTTATAACATAATCCTTGTTTTTCTCCGGAAAAATATTTTTCATTATGTCATAAGGCAAAACGTCGGAAACACCGTCAAAACGAACAAGGAAGACAACTCTTGTAATATCGCTGTTAAAGTGAAGTTCTTTCGCCTTTATATAAATATCGCTCGGAAGAATGTTGTCAAGAATGATATTTTTTATAAAACTTGACTTGTCATATTTTTCATCATACAAAATTTTGATATTGCTGAGAGAAACTGCAAGAACTGCTGAAATGTTATATGCGTTTTTGTCGTCGCCTTCAACCATGATTATATATTCGATTTTTGCATGCGAGCCTACAGGGCGGAACGTAAAGCCGTCTTTAACATAGGTTTCCATGGAATATGAAATTCCGTCAATAATGTCCTGCCTGTTTTCACCGATACTTATAAGGTCGCTGCAGGCAATTACGGTACCTGTTTCATCAATAATGCCTATTGTGCGGTCAACCGCTTCTTTCATCTGATGAATTATACCCTGGAACAATCGGTTAGACATAAAATCACGCTCCCTTAATTAATTTTATAGTGTAAAAAATAGCGGCAGCTGCGAATTGCGCGATAAGAACAATCCAGCATGTAAATGAAGATATAAGTGAGAAAACGTTTGAAAATACTATAAGAAAAACGGTAATCAAAAATGAAAAATATGTCAAATAATATGTTTTTTTCATTTTTTCATTGCCTTTTATATCGTTTTTAAAGGTATTGTAATTGTAAATGCATGCCGCAATCGACGCACATAATGCCAGAATTTTAAAGATTACACCTGATACTCCGGACACCGAGAACAAATAAAGCGATACTGCAAAAATGGCATTTGCGGCTGTGAAAACAAAAAAGTCTTTTTTATATATATAGTATATAAAATACAAGAGCGCAAGAATAACCGTTGCGGCAAGAATTAATTTTGCGTTGAATCTTTTCGAGAGCAGATAATACATCGAAATTAAGAAAACATATGCAATGACTGCAACAAAATTTATACTTGAAATTGTTCTCAAAGATTCGTCAACTTTCTTTTTTTTGTTCGAAATGAACCATACAAGACTTAAAATCAGCAAAGCGGATATGATGCCGATATATATGGGATTTCTGCATAATTTCCAAAATGCAAGTTCGGTATGTGTGCCGGAGAATTTCAAAATAGAAATAATAGCGGCAAAGGCAAGTATAAATACGCATGACATTTTAAATGTAATAATATCCTGCCTGTACTTTTTAATCTCTTTTTTAGACATATTGTTTTCTGACAAAATCAACACTCCTAACACAAATAAATATAATAAATATCAATCAAGATTTCCGGTATGGAACATTAATGAAGAAAGTACGCATATCGGTGCGGTTTCAGTTCTCAGTATTCTTTTTCCGAGCCCGATTCCCCGGACTCCAGATTTTTCCGCTGACATAATTTCGCTTTGCGAAATGCCGCCTTCGGGTCCTACAAAGAAAGAAATCGACTCAGTCTTTCCGATTATAAATTTTTCACTAAGATAATTTCTCAGCGAAAGATTTTTCTCGCCTTCATAGCATATAAAGTATAAATCGCTTTTTTTCATAAGATTTATGGCATCGCAAAAGGAAACCGGAGAAAGAACCTTCGGCACTTTACCTCTTCCGGATTGCATGGATGCCTCGCTGCAGATTCTGTTCCATCGCTCCACCTTTTTTTCAAGAGTTTTGCCGTCGGGTCTCGAAATGCATCTTTCGGAAATAACAGGCACAACTTCGCAAATGCCGAGTTCGGTGCATTTTTGAAGTATAAGTTCAAACTTATCTCCCTTGGGAAGCGCCTGAAAAAGTGTAACGCGTACAGAAGGTTCGGATTTCGAAACCGATGTTGATAAAACACAAAGATGTACGACGCCGCCGTCGAAACCGGAAATTTCGCAATTGTATTCGATATTTTGATTGTCGCACAGCACAACCTTTTCACCGGCAGACATTCTGAGCGATTTTGAAATATGCACGGCATCGTTTCCGAAAATACTTATTTTGCTGCGATCTGCATTGTCAAAGTTTTCGCTGCTGATAAAAAATCTTGGCATAAACTATCCTTAATTTTTATTAATAGTATTTGTCAAACTGATAAAATTATAGCGGACCATCCGTCTTTTTCGGCAATATCTTTGATTTTAAAGCCGCACGACTCGAAAGTTTTTCTAACTTCATCCGTACGTTCGGATATGATTCCCGAAATTACGATTTTGCCGCCGTCTGCCAAAAGGTTCAAAAGAATGGGCGCCATCTCTTTCAGCACGTCGGCAACGATGTTTGCCGCGATAAGGTCATATTTTCGGTCCGAAATTTTCGAAAGAAGGGAAGCGTCGGAGAGAATATTTCCTATTAATATCCGATACTTTTTATCCGGAATTTTGTTTAAAACGAAATTTTCTTTTGCGACTTTTGCGGAATTTTCTTCGATATCTATCGCCGTTACATGTTCCGCGCCGAGTTTGCATGCGGCAACGCCGAGTATTCCCGAACCGCATCCGACATCCAAAATCATACGCGGCGCCGCAGAACCGCCCTCAAAGCAACTTTCTATAGCCGCAAGACATAACTGCGTTGTGGCGTGGGAACCTGTGCCGAAAGATGAGGAAGGGTCAATTTCGATAACCGTTTTTGTTTCGCTCCCGTCTGAGGATTCCCATGACGGTTTTATTAAAAGATTCCTGCCGACGTTTAAGGGTTTGAAATATTTTTTCCAGTTGTTTTTCCAATCCTCGTTTTCGATAAGCGAAGAATCTATCGACAGAGCGCCGAATTTTTGCGCATTGTCGTTTTTCTTAAGAAGAGCGATATCTGCTTTTATGTCGTCAAGGACTTTCTGTCCTTCGGGAGAATTTTCAAGGTAAAACGTAACCGTAGTTTCGCAGTTTTTAAGTTCGAGAAGAGAATCTTCGATATAATCCCAGCAAATTCGGTTGTCTGCCAAAAAATCGCAGAAATCTTTGCTGTCCATGACTGTGTACCCGGTTACTCCGTGAAGTATAATAATTCCGGAAACAGGTTCAATACCGTCGCCGGTTGTTTTTACAGTGACTTCAATCCAGTTCATAATGACCTTTCCTGAAAAAGTTTTTTGACTATAAATATTAATATCATAAAATATTTTACATTTTTTTGTGCAAAATGTCAAGAGAAAAAGCAATCTTTTTTATGAAAAACATATATAAAATTTCAAAAAAATTGTTCAAATAGTATAAATTATGTTTTTTTGCGCATATATATTTTTCACAAATCGGAACGATTAATAATATACTTATATTAAACATTGAAATGCGGCAGGTTTAAATCATGAAGAATATAATTTTTTCCGGCGCATGCACGGCTCTTATAACGCCGTTTTGCTCCGGCAGGATAGATTATGAAAATTTTGCGAAAATCATAGAAAATCAAATAGAGTCGGGCATTGACGCACTGCTTTTCTGCGGGACGACGGGCGAATGCGCGACTCTTTCCGATATTGAAAAAAGAGATATTTTTACTTTCGCGGCAAATAAAATACAAAAAAGAGTAAAAATGATTGCCGGCACCGGCAGCAACGACACGAAAAAGGCGGGAGAACTTTCAAAATTTGCAGGCGATATAGGCGCCGACGCCGTTCTTGTCGTTACTCCATACTATAACAAGACCTCGCAGGAAGGTCTGTTAAAGCATTACTTTACAATTGCCGACGGTATCGATATTCCGCTGATTGTGTATAACGTGCCGACGAGGACGGGAATTGATATAAAGCCGGATACATATAAAAAACTTTCG
>CAKSDR010000033.1 GCA_934446095.1 uncultured Eubacteriales bacterium
ACTGTATATACCGTTTCATTTTATAATATTCCGAGAAAAAATTTTTGACAGTATATTCCGCAGGGTTTTGAAAATAATACCTTTCGGAGGGATTTTCATGATAACAAAAACTATAATATTTACTTTGGTTTCGATTGCGGTAATGTTTCTTATTTCAAAACTTGTAGGATACCGGCAAATGTCGCAGATGTCAATGTTCGATTATATAAACGGGATAACAATAGGATCTATTGCCTCCGAAGTCTCGGTCTCGGAGGACAATATTACATCTCCGCTTATCGCAATGATAATTTACGGTCTTTTTACATTTTTGCTCTCTGTTATAACAAATAAATCTATTATCTGCAGGCGCATTATCGAAGGCGACCCCATAATACTTGTTCACAGCGGCAACTTTTACGACAAAAATTTCAAAAAGGCAAAACTTGACATAAACGAATTCCAAACCCAATGCAGAAAAAACGGTTACTTTGATATTTCCGACATCGATACTGCCATTCTTGAACCAAACGGTTCAATTACGGTTCTTCCCAAGGCTTTCGCAGCCCCATGCACACCGAAAGATTTAAATATTGAAACAACCGACTCAGAACTTCCGGCAAATGTCATATGCGACGGAAAAATCATGCATAAAAATCTTTTAAATACGGGCTTTGACGAAAAATGGCTCCAAAAAAATTTACAAAACTCCAACCTTAAACTGCAGGATGTTTTTATAGGAACACTGAAAAAAGACGGCACTCTTTCACTGTTCAAGCGCTGTAAAACAACTAAAGAAGATATTTTGCAGTAAACTTATCTTTTGTCGCAAAATAAGACAGAGTTGCTCTTGAAAAAATATTGTTTTGTGTTATAATAGTAGTCGGAAAGATTATAAATACCCTTTCTGTTCACCAAAGTGCAAAAATGCAGTTACAGGCGTTTTTGCTTATGGTAATATTTTTGTTTACGGAGAGTTTTATGGCTGATAAAAACAATGTAAAAATTGTATCTTCAAATAAAAAAGCCTATCACGACTTTTTTATAAATGAAACCTATGAAGCCGGAATAGAACTTTCAGGCACAGAAGTAAAAAGCGTCCGCACAGGTTCCGTCAACATGAAAGATTCATACTGCTATGTAGAAAAGGGAGAACTTTTTGCAACAGGAATCCATATAAGCCCTTACGAAAAGGGAAACGTCTTTAATAAGGACCCGCTGCGCGACAGAAAACTTTTGATGCACAAAAAAGAGATTCTGAAACTTTTCGGACTCACCGGCAGAGAGGGCATGACGCTTATTCCATTGAAAATGTATCTTAAAGGTTCTCTTGTGAAAGTTGAAGTAGGTCTGTGCAAAGGTAAAAAATTATATGATAAGCGCGATACTGAAGCAAAAAAACAGGCGAACCGCGACATAGAACGATACACAAAAGAAAATAACAAATATTAATATGGGGGCGTAAAGGTTTCGACGGGGATTTTGATATACACAAAGCGAGCAGAGATCGCAGACTCTCTTTAAACGCTGTAATTTTTAAAATTAAACGCTAACGATAATTTAGCTTACGCTGCCTAATTTACGGCGGCCGTCATACCGGAAAGTACTGCGGTTCCGGATATGGCGTCACTCAGCAGTGAACGTGTGTTGACTTAAGTTTTGCGGTCTTCCATGAATTTATGAAACTACTTGCATTATCTGCCTGTCTGCCTGCAGATTTTACAGGGAATTTTTTTGACAGACTGCGCTCGGAGAAAAATGTATAAAGAGATTTTCGGACAGGGGTTCGACTCCCCTCGCCTCCACCATTGGAGTATAATCCGAACCATTAAGGTTTGAATTTGGAGAACCAATCTCCGCAAGATTTAATATATTTGGAGGAACAATCATGAAACGCAAAGCATTTAGCCTTATCATGGCTATCTGTATGCTGCTGGCTATTATTCCTATTACGGCAATGGCTGGCACTACCATCACCATGGTAACAGTTGATCAGTTGGAACTGCCGTCGATTGGCAAAAAACCCGACACCACCGCCGTTGCAGTAAAAAGAAGCGACCGCAAGGCCAGCAACAACGTCTATGTAAGCAACGTAAATTGGGAGGGTGAACTTGATGCCAACGGCTGCTTTAAAGCCAACGTTAAGTACAAGGTCACCGTTACCCTCAAAACCAAAAATGGCGCGGTGTTCAGTGAGAATGCCTTTAAAAAAGGCTACCGTACAGAGAATACGCTAATCGTCGGCTCACTCAGCCCCACCGCAACATCAATTGACACCAGCAAATGCTACTGGTGCTATGTAAAGAGCAGAACGAACGACACACTTGTGTACTACTTCACATTCTCCCCGCTTGCGGACAGCGGCAAGTCGGAACTTAATGAGATTAATGAAGTCAAGGAAATCCTTGCCGCTAACTGGGACAGTTACAATCCGCCCCGTTCGGTTGAATGCGATGATGTTGTTGCCTGGGCTCAGGCGCTCGTGCCGAAAGATTATAGCGTGAAACTTTCAGCCTATCTGTGGAACAAGGATAATTACGCTGCCGACGACGAAATCTGCAATTTTACTATCCAGTTCAAGATGACCGCAGGCAGCACGGTAATCAACTCCAAAGCCTTCGGAAAGAACATTTTGCCCGAGAAAAACACAGACAGCGACAAGAGCAAACTGCTGGAAGACCGGGAGGCAGTCCGTGACGCTGTCAGCGATGGCACTTTCTCCAATATTTCAACAGAAGCGGAGTTTCTGAAACTTATTCAGGGTGCCTGCACTAATGGCAGCACGGTCGAACTTACCAAATGGGGCAAAAAAGACGCCGACTATACAGCGGCAGGCTACATACGCGCCGCAGCAAAAATGACCCTCGGCAGTGAAAGTGTTACATTTGATCTGCCTGACGGAAAGATTCCCATGCTCATAAGAGCCATTCCGGCAGGCATGAATATCTCTGCGGGGGAATGGGATGCGATCCGCTTCACCAACAATGAGCGCATCACACATAACTCCTACCCCGTTTTCATCGTGGACTTTATGCAGAATGTGTCCGAACTCCGCGCCGCTGAGTTGACGCGCAGTTACTCCCATACCCGTCCTGACGGCAAGGGTACCTTCACAGTCTTTGAAGATCTCGGCTACTCCTATAACTCATCGGCAAGCGAGAATATCGGCAAGAATGTAAGCGCCGAGGGAATGGTCAAGAGCTGGATGTACAGTACGGATGGCCACCGCGAGAACCTGCTGAACACAAAATGGACCTATATGGGTCTTAGTTGCGAATATAACAACAGCGAGCGCTGCGACTTCTGGGCGCAGTTGTTCACCTGTGGACCGGCTATTAAGAGTTGGAACACCGGTTCCGGAAAAACTGCTTATGCCGACAAATATGCGTTGGAGCAGGATTATCTGATTCTCTCCATGGCGGATGGAAAGACCGCTTACATGCCGCTTGATCTGACCACAATGACAAAGACCTCAAACGGCTACTCGATTGCACTCGATGCAAATACAACTGCATCATTCACCGTGCGTTATGAGGATGCGTCGGAACCGCAGGCCGAACCTAAAACCGATTTTGTCGACGTACCTGCAGGCAGTTTTTATGAGGATGCTGTAGTTTGGGCTGTGGAACGCGGCTTTACCAAGGGCACCAGCGACACCACATTCTCTCCCGATCTCACGTGCACCCGTGCCACAGTTGTTACCCTTCTTTGGCGCGCCAAGGGTGAAGAGGAACCCACCACCACAAAGAACCCCTTTACCGATGTGAAAGAGACCGACTGGTACTACAAGGCAGTGCTTTGGGCAGTGGAACAGGGCATCACCAAGGGCACCGGCGACACCACATTCTCTCCGAATACAACTTGCTCCACGGCACAGATTCTAACCTTTATTTACCGCGGGCTGGACGAGCCGACGATCAGTTATACAAATTCCCTCTACAAAACCTACAAGGGTAAGTATTACGCCGAAGCTCTTGCCTGGGCGGATTCTTTGAAAATGATTGACGGTCTTGCAGTCGGATTTAACCCCGAGAGCAAGTGTACCCGTGCCGACACAGTTTATTACCTCTATAAGGGAGCAGATTCTCCAACCGCCGGCGATTATATCGACTGGAGTTGGTCCAAGTGGAGTTCGGACTCCTCGCAGTGGTAAAATAATAAAAAGGCTGCCTTACTTTAGGCAGCCCTTTTTTATTGCATATGCCTATATAAACCAATAGGCAAACGCGACAGACACTTCTTAATAATAAAACTTTTACATTATTTCTATTATTTCTTTCCATGCGCATACAAGTCTTCCAAGAGAAAACGAGGCGTTGGCAGGACTTGTCGACGGAAGAGCAGTTATCTTCATACCCGTAGATTGTTTAAGATACCTGTTATACAACTTTTCAGCCGTCTTGCCGTTTGCAAATATTCTCTTTATATTGCATACATTTAATATTTTTCCCAAATCGTTCGGTTCTACGTCTTTAATCGAACTGTCGCTTGAACCCTCAATACTGCAGTTTGCAATAACATCCCACAACGCTATGTTGTGTGTTAGCAGCAGTTCCGTCTTTTCTTTTACAGTCTTCGGTATAGGGCAGCAAAATACAGTTGAAATTACTTTCCAGAAACGATTCTTATCATTCCCGTAAAAAAATTCAGCCTGCCTTGATTTCACAGATGGAAATGTTCCGAGAATCAATATTTCGGAATTTTCATTATATACAGGATCTATATTGTGAAAAATTTTTTCGCGGCCCATTTTTCAAATCTCCTTTTCTTTTTATATAAATCATATACCAAAATTTTACCGATTGCAAGAGTTTATGCTGCATTTCGGTCCGCTTGCTGACGCAATTTCATTTTTGACCAACTGATAAACCCGTAAATATCATTCACCAAAAATACTGCAAAGCATATCGTAACCGATATATATGAGAGATTTTCCGCCGATGCCATAACCCATAAAACTATCAGCACAATGTCGTTTGCGGCATATGCGAGCGTAAAATATGCGCTTCTTCGGAATGTAAGATATACCGCAGCAAAACTCGTAAAAACGGATATTGTGCTGGGTACAATATTGGCAGTATTGAAAAAGTCAAGTATAAAATAAAATACTCCCGTAACAATCAGCGTTAAAAACATCATAAAAACAACTTCTTTTTTGCAAAGGCTGTTCACTTTTACTTCCGTTTCATTTTTTTCATAAGGGTTTGAAAACCATGTTATAAACGAAGCTATCGCCATGGGCATCGTCATTCCTACATAGGTTATCATTTCTCCGTAATAAGCAAATCCGAATGATATAATGCCGTAAATAATGCTGAATACAATCATAAGCGCCTGCCCTGCCAAATTTCCTTTTGCATTGAATATTAAAGAAGTTACTCCTATAACAGACGCCGACAAAGTAAGATATCCTTTTCCGTCAAAGGCAAAAAACGAAACAAGAATAATAAAGACCGATACACCCCAAAGAATTTTTTCTCCGGCGGAAAAATAGTTCCATGCTTTTTTAATCATAATTTTTACCTCCAAAAAAATAAGCATTCGAAACACATCTTCAAAGGCCTAACGATGTGTTATCGAATGCTTTTTGCATCTTCTGCCCGGCGGCAGAACTATATTAAAATTTTTCTTATCCAACTATTTGCGCTTTGCCGCAAGGAAAAACATGCCGCCGCTGACTTTTGCAAGGCAAGTTCGGCAAGGCAAAAATTTATGCCGATATTATATCATATAAATATAGAAAATGCAAGGGTTTATTTGTCAGTCTGAGTTTTCTTTTCAAAAACACTCCTTGCAAGGTCAAGCAATTTTTCCGCGCCCTTCTGCAAAGGATATATAGGAAACATAAGAAGCACCGTTAAAACAATACACCCTATGTTAAGATATGTCATGCTGAAAAACTGCGGAAGAACAAAAATGCAAACGGCGTATAAAATACCCATCAGAGCAAAAAGTATTCCATGCCATGTGCTGCTTGCAGGCTTGCATACCTTAAACAGCATCATGTACGCTGAAAAAGCGTATACCAAACATGCAACGGTAGATATATTTGCATAGTCAATACCGAACGATGATGCGAGAATCATCGCACACTCAACAAGCAAAACGGCCGTTATTGCCGTCGGAAATGCATTATACATCACATTTCTTAAAAATTTTCCCCTTACAATATCATTATTTGGTTCAAGTGCAAGGAAAAATGACGGTATTCCTATCATCATGCACGATACAAGAGATATCTGAACCGGTTTAAAAGGATAATATGAAACCGAAATTATTGAAATAATTGTCATGATGAAAGAAAATATATTCTTTACGAGAAACAGCGACGCTGTCCTTTCAATATTGTTTATTACGCGCCTGCCCTCTTCAACAACATGAGGCATGTTTGAAAAGTCGGAGTTTAAGAGAACAAGGTCTGAAATGCTTGCGGCAGCGTCGCTTCCGGAAGCCATGGCAATACTGCAGTCGGCGTCTTTTAAGGCAAGTACATCGTTTACACCATCGCCTGTCATGGCAACCGTATGCTTTGCTTTTTTAAACGTTCTTATAAGCATCCTTTTCTGTTCCGGACTGACTCTGCCGAAAACAGTGTAATCAAGCATTTTTTTCGAGCATATTTCCTTTTCAGAAAGGCCAGATACGTCTATGTATTTCTCGGCGTTTTCTATGCCGGCTTGTGCGGCAATTGCCGATACTGCGCACGGATTATCTCCGGATATAACTTTTACCGCAACGTTTTGCTCGGAAAAATATTTAAAAGTTTCTTTAGCGCTCTCTCTTATCGGGTTTACTATAAATAAAAATGCAAGCGGCACAGCGTTCGACGAAAACGCCGAGTCCGAAAAAACATTTTCCCTGTCATATTCTCCGTTTACTCTGCAAAAAGCAAGTACCCTCTCGCCTGCGGAAAAATGTTTTTCAAGGTCATCTCTGTATTTATCATACTTTTCGGAAAGTAAAATTTCCGGTGCCCCGAGAACATATATGTTACCGTCGGCAAATTCTGCGGCGCTGTATTTATAAACCGAAGAAAATTCTTTTTTGCGCACAACGCCGCATTTTTGATATATCATATCTTTATAGTATGTTTTGAGTGCCGTTAATGTTACGTTTTCTGTTTCCATGCATGAAACAAATGATGCTATAGCATCGTTCACAAAAGGAATCTGCGACAATACCGAAACCTCTTTTACAGCCATATCGGGCTCGGTAATCGTTCCGGTTTTGTCGACACATATAATATCGACTCTTGCAAGATTTTCAATGCATTTCATGTCGTGCACAAGAGTATTACCTTTTGCTAGGCGCACCGTGCTTGCCGCAAGAGCGACGCTTGTAAGAAGATAAAGTCCCTCGGGTATCATGCCGATAGAAGACGCAACTGTATTTTCAATACTCTCTTTTTCGGAAAGTCCGAGTGTTTCATGCTGGTTCAAAAACATTATCACGGAAAACGGAATTATAATTATTCCTATAACCATTATAAGTATATTAAGCGACTTCATCATTCCGGGGCGCTGTCTTTTCTTTGCTCTTTTGGCTTCCAACGTAAGTTTTAATGCAAAAGACTCTGCTCCTACGGCTTCAAGCCTTGCCCTGCATTTTCCGGAAACCACAAAACTTCCCGAAAGAAGATTATCGCCGGAAACTTTTTTTATTTCGTCGGCTTCACCCGTAACAAGCGCTTCATTTACAAACACTTCTCCCGTGCATACAGTAGCGTCGGCCGGAATCTGGCTGCCCGTTTCAAGTTCTATAATATCATCGAGCACAAGGTCTTCGCTGTTTATTGTTTTTATTTTGCCTTCTCTTATTACACGGCTTGTCGGAGCAGACACAAGATTCAACTTGTCCAGCGCCTTTTTTGAGCGTATTTCCTGCACAATTCCGATAAACGTATTTGCAAAAACAACCCCTAAAAATGTAAGGTGGTTGTAAGCGCCTTCATATATGAGAACCGCCGCAAAAACGAAAAATATTATATTAAAATACGTAAAGATATTTTTTGTTATAATTTTTGAAACAGTGTCGTTGTTGTCAGAAGGCTTCTTGTTTATAAGTCCCTCTTCTGCCCGTTCCTCCGCCTCAATTTCCGAAAGTCCGGCATCGGGGGCCGAATTGTATCTTAACACTGAGAAACCTCTGTTTTTATCTTCTTTTTTCATTACAATAAAAATTCACCTTTAGCCTTTAATATCCGGTTCATTTGCCTTAATTGCCTTAACTATGGTATGAAGTATAATAAGAAGGGCTGCTCCGTGAAGAATAAAGCCAAGTCCGACAACAATCGACACCATAATCGCTCCGGCCATAGGCGCGATCATTGACAAAAATCCTAGAACCGTCATGGCAATACCGATAATAAGCGTAATCCACCAGTCGCTGTAATAAAATTTTTTGAGGTCAAAAGAACGTACAATTTTTTCTATTCCGAAAGCGGCAAGCCAAAGACCGGCTATAAAAGCCAAAACCTTTGACATTATATAACTGTTATTTAAAAATATTACGCCCAGGACAATGTCCAAAACTCCTGAAAATAAGACAGTTCCTGCGCCCGGGAAACCTTTTGCCGCAGAAAAGTAAAATACAAGCGAAGACATCCCTGAAATTACAATCATAAGACCTATTACCCATGACAGGGACGCAAGAGTTGCTTCAGGATTGCATAAGGCAATAATTCCCACCGCAATCATAAGAAGGCCCGATAAAATAATGCAAAGTTTGGAGTACGTTTTCATTTCAAATCCCACCTATTCTGTATGTTTTAATATTTTTATGTCAAATTTGCAGTTTTATTATTTTCAGTCTTTATTTATTTCTTCCATAACGCTCATATATGCAGGTCTTATTATTTTACCCGAGCCCACGATTTCTTCTATTCTGTGGGCGCACCAGCCGACGATACGCGCAACGGCAAACAAAGGCGTGTATAATTCCACAGGTATTCCCAGCATTTTATATACAAACCCGCTGTAGAAGTCAACATTCGGACTTACGCCCTTATACATGCGGCGCTGCTTTGATATAACCTTCGGCGCAAGTTTTTCAACTTTCAGGTAAAGGTCAAGTTCGTTTTTCATATTTTTTGCAGACGCAAGTTCACATGCGTATTTTTTGAGTATGAGTTCACGCGGATCGGATATTGAATAAACTGCATGTCCCATCCCGTAAATAAGTCCTTGCCTGTCGAAAGTTTCCTTATTCAATATTTTGCAAAGATAGTTTTCTATTTCGTCATCGTCGGTTTTATCTGCTATATTCTTGCTGATATCACCCATCATTTCCATAACCTTTATATTGGCTCCGCCGTGCTTCGGTCCCTTAAGCGACGACATTGCGGCGCATATCGTTGAATATGTATCAGATCCCGATGAAGTTACAACTCTTGTTGTAAACGTAGAATTGTTTCCGCCGCCATGTTCCATATGCAGCATAAGCGCAATTTCAAGAACCTTTGCCTCAAGTTCGGAATATTTGTTGTCTGGCCTTAACATATATAAAAGATTTTCCGACGACGACAATTCCTTCTGCGGATTGTGAATAAACATGCTGGCTCCGTTGTTGTAGTGATTGTAAGCGTGATAACTGTACACTGCAAGCATCGGAAATACCGACGTTAAGTATATGCACTGACTTATAATTTCAGCAAGGTCGTTACTCTTTATATTTTTATCATAAGAAGCAAGCGCCAGAATACTGCGCGACATTGAATTCATAATATCCTCAGACGCCGCTTTCATGATAATATCACGTGTAAAGTTTGACGGTAATCTGCGGCAGGCAGCTATCTGCGAAGAAAACCGTTCGGCCTCGTCCTTATCGGGCAGCGATCCGAACAAAAGGAGGTATGCCGTCTTTTCAAAGCCATATCTTTCGCCTTCAAACATGTCTATAAGTTCGCCGACCTTATATCCCCTGTACCATAATTGACCGCCGCATCCGTCATTCGGGATAACCTTGGATATTCCCGTAAGCCCTGTTAAAACACCTTTTCCTTTTTCGTCGCGAAGTCCGCGGTTTACCCCATACTCCTTGAACAAAATATCCGATATAGTATCGTTTTTTATACAAGTTTCCCGCATTTCCGCCGAAAAATCAAGCAAATTCTTATCTATCAAAATTCAATCCTCCAAACAGTTTATTCCGCAGATAAATTAATCCTCCGGATAATCTTCCAGTCTTTTTTGCATGATACCGTCAAGTTCCGCCATTTCATGAAGGTGGCTCAAAAATCTGTCCCTGCCGAATTCTTCCACAACTCCTATGTAAAACTTTTCAAGTCTTTCGTGCTGATCTCTCGCCGCTGTAAGTCCTCCGTCGGTTATGCAAATATAAGTTCCTTCGTTGCCGTCGCCGTCATGTTTCCAGTCTACAAGTTTTTTATCATACAGCCTTCTTACGATTCTTGACACCCTGCTTATCGGAAGCCCTATTTGCTCCGACATATCGGAAAGATAAAACTTTTTTCCGGTTTCATTTTTTTCCGACTCTCTTGCAAGTATACTTATTATCTCGTAATCAAGCGGATTTATGTTCTTAAAAAGTTTATTTATATTCGCCTTTTCAATTCTGTATGAATGAGCGGTAATCTTGCCCGCAAGATCAAAAATATCGTCTTTTTTAAAATCAAAATTCAAACTCACTTTTAAAAGTCTCCTTTTTATCAAATTCTTTCCAGAAAACTCTGACCGCATTTTCGTATTTTTCTCTATCGGCAGAATAACTTGCCGCGTGCCCCGCCCCCGGAATAATAAGAAGTCTTTTCAAAGACTTGCAGTTTTTATAATTTTCATATGTCATTTCCACAGGCACAAACTTGTCGTCCAAGCCATGGATAAACAAAATCGGAATCTCGGTATTTTCAAGCGAATTTTTTACACATCCGTCTTCAAGTCTGATATTCATTTTTCTTTTGCATATTCTGTCGGCAATGTCTTTACGCAGAGTATAAGAAAGATGAAGGTTATTTTTTATAACATGTTCAAGTATACCATGCACGGAAGCATATCCGCTGTCGGCGATAATTCCGCGTACGCTGCCGAAAGGGAGTATATCTGCCGACATAAGAACAGCCGCCGCCCCCATTGATATTCCGAAAAGATACACGGGCATAGAACCGAATCTGCCTTTTGCCCAGCCTGCCCAAGCCCTGCAATCATATCGCTCCAAAATTCCTAAACTCATAAAATTTCCTTCGCTGTTTCCCTGACCGCGCTGTTCGGCGTATAAAACGCTGCAGCCGTTTCGGCTGAAAAAGTCTGAAAATTGTCCGAATTCGTAATTCCACGAAGAACGCCAGCCGTGAAAAGCAATGATAAGCCTTTCGGCATTTTCCGCCGGGAAATAGTGCCCTTCAAGTTTTGTTTTGTCAAATGAAACAACACTTACATTTTCATGTTCCGCCTGCTTTAATTTTTTTGAAGCGGTCTTTTTTAAACTTTCTTTTGACCTCCGGTCCGCAGTTCCCGAAATTTTCGAAAAATTTCTCTTTAATATTGCCGGAAGCCGGCGGTCAAAGGCTATTTTAAGCAACATGTCGGCAGATGCATACGCGAATGCCCCGAAAGATGCAGCAAAAGCAGCGGTAATGCCCATGGCTTTTAATAATATTCTGCTTTTAGGTCCGGTCATAAAGCATCCCCCTCTTTTTGCAAAGGTTTATTCCAAAACAACCTTCATCAGTTTTTCATACAGCCTTACGAATTCTTTTGCATCATCTTCGCCGAATTTTTTAAAATAATCCGACAGATATTTGATTATCTGAGTGTTTTCCCTTTCGAGAAATTCTTCTCCCTTCGGCTGAAGTTTTACAACCGTCTTTCGGCTGTCGTCATTATCTGCCGTTCTTATAATGTAATTTTTTCTTTCGAATTGCTTAAGTATTACGGCCATCCTTGCAGAACTTACAATGAATTCGCCGCTTAAGTCTTTCGGATGCGCTTTCCCACCATGGGTTTTAAGATAACTCAAAACGCAAATCTCGTTTTTGATTTTTTTTGAAACTTCTTTGTCAAATTTTATGTACGGCAAACTTCTGCGCGTTTTTAAAAACTGTACTGCAAGTTCATTAAATTCTGCCATGGATATTCTCCCAATTTTACTAATTTTGTTAGCAAATATATTTTAACTTATTTTATCAATTTTGTCAATAAATTTATTTGTCTTATTTTGACGCAAAATCATTCAAAAAAATTTACATGCCAAAGCTATATATTTTTTTATTTTAGTATTGACTTGTAATACTATATATGCTATTATATATTAGAAGTTGATACTATATATAGTTATTTTAAGGAGCATATAGAAATGAAGATCATAAAGCGCAACGGTTCGGAAGCCGATTTTGACATTACAAAAATCATTATTGCCATAACAAAAGCAAACAACACTGTAAAAGACAGTGAAAAAATGACGAACATGCAGATTCAGCGAATTGCCGACAGTGTAGTTTTATCATGCGAAAAATTGCAGCGTTCTCCAAGCGTCGAAGAAGTGCAGGACATGGTTGAAAAACAGATAATGGCGCACGGCGCGTTTGAAGTTGCAAAATCCTACATAACTTACCGCTACAAAAGGACTCTTATACGTCAATCCAATACAACCGACGATAAAATTTTAAGCCTTATCGAATGCAACAACGAAGAGGTAAAGCAGGAAAATTCCAACAAGAATCCCGTGGTAAACTCCACACAGCGCGATTATATGGCAGGCGAGGTATCAAAGGATATTACAAGCCGCATACTTTTGCCGAAAGATATCGTAAATGCGCATAACGAAGGCATTATTCACTTTCACGACACGGATTATTTTGCGCAGCACATGCACAACTGCGACCTTGTAAACCTCGAGGACATGCTCCAAAACGGAACCGTAATTACAGGTACGCTTATAGAACGCCCGCACAGTTTTTCGACCGCCTGCAATATTGCAACGCAGATTATAGCGCAGGTTGCGTCAAACCAATACGGAGGCCAGTCTATTTCCCTTGCCCACCTTGCTCCTTTCGTTCAGGTCAGCAGAGAAAAAATTCGCCAGTCGATCATTGAGGAAAGCCGTTCCGTCGGAGTTTCACTTCCGGAGGACGATTTGTCAAGGCTTGTCGAAAAAAGGCTTAAAGAAGAAATAAACCGCGGTGTGCAGACCATTCAGTATCAGGTTGTAACTCTGCTTACCACAAACGGACAGGCTCCTTTCGTAACCATTTTCATGTACCTTAACGAAGCGAAAAACGAGCAGGAAAAACACGACCTTGCAATGATAATAGAAGAAGTTTTATCTCAGCGTTTTAAGGGCGTAAAAAACGAAAAGGGCGTATGGGTAACTCCTGCGTTTCCGAAACTCATTTATGTTCTTGAAGAAGACAATATTAACGAAGGAACAAAATACTACTATCTTACGAAACTTGCCGCAAAATGTACCGCAAAAAGACTTGTTCCGGACTACATTTCCGAAAAAAAGATGAAAGAGTTGAAAGAGGGCAACTGTTTTCCTGTCATGGGCTGCAGAAGCGCGCTTTCTCCTTGGAAAGACAAAAACGGAAATGACAAGTTTTACGGACGCAGGAAATAAAAGAAAGAGTTATGCACCTGTAATTTTCCAGAAACCGAAAGGATTTTTATGTACTACGGC
>CAKSDR010000034.1 GCA_934446095.1 uncultured Eubacteriales bacterium
GATCCTTCAAATGAAATTGCCGTATGGCTGGGTCCGGGACATGTTCAGGAATTCTGCAGCGATATTCCGAACTGCATGGTCATTGACAGCAACAATGCAAAAGTTAAAGATTTTTTAATAAATTCATTTTCAAGCCGCCTTATAAGATTTTACTACGGCGAAGATATGATAGGAAACGAAATAGGCGCCGCCGCAAAAAATGTCATCGGCATTGCCGCAGGCATGCTTGACGGTCTTTCGCTTTCATCTCTCAAGGGCGCTCTTATGTCGCGCGGAACCCGCGAAATCGCGCGGCTTATCAAAGTTCTAGGCGGAAACGAACTGTCCGCGTATGGGCTATGTCATCTCGGCGATTACGAAGCGACCATATTTTCGAAGCACAGTCACAACAGAATGTTCGGAGAACTGTTTGTCAAAGGGGAAACGTACGGGCAGCTTGCGGAAGGGTTTTACACTGCCGCAGCACTTAAAAAAATTGCTGAGGATTTCAAGGTGGAAATCCCGATCTGCAACGCCGTTTATAATATTCTGTACAGCGGTGTTTCTCCCCATCAGGCACTTGATGATCTTTTCGCGAGAAGCCTTAAAAAGGAATTAAATTGAAAGAAGGATACGCTTTTTATGAATAAAGATCTGACAACGGGAAATACGCCGTCCGTTCTGTTTAAGTTTTGTCTTCCGCTGTTCGGAAGCATTGTTTTTCAGCAATTATACAATATTGCAGACAGTTTTGTCGCAGGCAAGTTTATAAATGACTCCGCGCTTGCGGCAGTCGGAAATTCCTATGAAATAACTCTTATTTACATTGCCTTTGCTTTTGGCTGCAACATAGGCTGTTCGGTCATCATATCCCAGCTTTTCGGCGCGAAAAAAATGAAAGATTTAAAAACCGCAGTAAGTACGACATTTATTTTTTCTTCAATACTCTGCGTTGTTCTTATGGCAATGGGATTTATTTTTTCACCCTCCCTTTTAAAGGCAATGAACACGCCGGAAAATGTTCTTCCCGATTCCCTTTTATATTTAAATATTTATACCGGTGGTCTTTTGTTTCTTTTTATATATAACATAGCGACAGGTATTTTTTCGGCAATGGGCGACTCAAAAACCCCGTTTTATTTCCTTGCGGTATCCTCAATTGCCAACATTTTTGCGGATATATTTTCCGTAACCGTACTCCACATGGGAGTGGACGGCGTCGCATGGGCAACTTTTATATGTCAGGGTATAAGCGGCATTGCCGCAGTCATTACATTGTTCCGCAGGCTGTCACGCATTGAAACCGACGAAAAGCCTCCGCTTTTCTCTTTTCGTCTTTTAAAAAGAATTCTCATTGTAACAATTCCGAGCATTTTACAGCAGAGTTTTATATCTGTGGGAAATATACTTATACAATCAATTGTAAATTCTTTCGGAGAAAGCGTCATGGCAGGATACTCCGCCGCAGTAAAACTTAACGGTTTTGCCGTAACGGCCCTTGTAACCCTAGGGAACGGAATTTCGAATTTTACGGCGCAGAACATCGGTGCCGAAAAGCACGACAGAGTCCGCCAAGGGTATATTTCTGGGCTTGCTTTCGGGTGTGCAATAGCAATACCCGCAACTTTGCTTTTCTTTTTTCAAAGTGATTTCATGATAGGTCTTTTCACAAAAGACACTGCCGTTGAAGTCATAAAGCACGGGGACTTGTTTTTAAGAATCGTTTCCCCGTTCTATATTGTCGTGTCGGCAAAAATCGTATCCGACGGTGTTCTGCGCGGCGCCGGAAAAATGACTCCGTTTGTTATCGCAACCTTTACGGATCTTATATTGCGCGTAGTTCTTGCATATCTTTTCTCGTTAAAACTTAACATGGGTCCTGCCGGAATATGGTATTCATGGCCATGCGGATGGGTAATTGCCACAATTTTGTCAGTAATTTTCTGCACCGGAATATTCTCGAAAAAAAACTTTAAAAAATCTATCTGAATATGTCGCATTTTGTTTTATTTTAAATACAAATATTTTATATATCATCATTGACATACAACATCATTTTTGTTAAAATTAAACTGTAATTATCTATTTCAAAATTATGGAAAATAACAAGGAGTTCTAACAATGGAATTTGCAAAAAAAAGATTACTTCACAAATACGAAAACAACCCTGTGATGTCGCCTTCAAAAATGCCTATCGAATGTCTTTACACATTCAATCCCGGCGCTATAAAATACAAGGACGAATACATTCTGATGATGGATGTTACAACTCTTGACGATATTCACAGAATCTGGATTGCAAGAAGCAAGGACGGAGTTAACTTCAAAGCCGATCCCGAACCGCCGAAGTGGCCCGCACCCGACCCCACACATCCCGAAGTTAACACCTACGATCCCAGAATTACAAAATTCGGCGATGAGTACATTATCCTTTACGCAAGCGATCTTCTGCAGAATGAATGCCGCGTTGGTATCATAAAAACACGCGACTTCGAACATTTTGAAAGAGTTTCCACCGCAAGTGAACTCGGAAACAGAAACGGCGCTTTGTTCCCGGAAAAAATCAACGGTCTTTATGCAAGACTTGACAGACCTTTCGGAAGCGAGCAGGATCCTTGTTCAATGTGGATAAGTTTTTCTCCCGACCTTGTTTTCTGGGGCAAAAGCCAGCCTGTTACTTTCAGAGGCAAACCCTTTATGGACGGTTATAAAATGGGAGCCGGCGCTGTGCCGATAAGAACAGAAAAAGGATGGCTTGAAATTTATCATACAGTTTCCACTACATGCAACGGATTTGTATATAGAATAAAAGCTGCCCTTTTGGATCTTGATGATCCCTCAAAAATCATCGGCCACACAAGAGATTTTATTCTTTGGCCCGAGCACGACTACGAAATGCGCGGCAGAGTTGCAAACGTTACTTTTGTATGCAACGCTTTGCCTGAACCTGACGGCACTTTGAGAATTTACTATGGCGCCGGAGATACAAATATCGGACTTGCAACCGGTAATATTGATGAAATTATTAATGCCTGCTACGACGAAACAGATCCCGAACTCGTTAAAAAATACAAATAATATATTGTAAAGAGGCTTATTATGAATTTTGAATCAAAATATACCCTTTGGCTTGAAAAAGCATCAGAAGATCCGGACCTTATTCATGAACTAACCGCTATCAAAGGAAATGAAGAACAAATTTCAGACCGCTTTTATACAGAACTCAAATTCGGTACGGGTGGTCTCAGAGGTATTATCGGTGCCGGCGACAACCGCATGAATATATATACTGTCGGAAAAGCAACCCAAGGTCTTGCAAATTATCTCCTTACCGTTTCAGATTCTCCGCGTGCGGCAGTTTCTTTTGATTCAAGAATAAAATCCGATACATTTGCAAAAAGGGCCGCAGGCATACTTGCCGCAAACGGCATTCACGTTTATATGGTGCGCGAACTTGAGCCGACTCCGGTTCTTTCCTACATGGTAAGATATTACAACTGCGATGCCGGCATAATGATTACGGCAAGCCACAACCCGTCAAAATACAACGGTTATAAATGTTACGGTCCCGACGGTTGCCAGATAACCGATAATGCAGCCGAAAATATCACATCTTTCATTGAAAAAACCGACATTTTTAATGATGTCAAATACATTGATTTTGACGCGGCAATTGCTGACGGAAAAATCACATTTGTCGATGAAAAGTTTTTTGAATCGTATTTTTCAAAAATTCTCGGAGAGCAGATAAATCCCGGCATATGCGAAAAAGTCGGCATAAATATTTTATATACTCCGCTTAACGGCACCGGCAACAAACCGGTTCGCGAAATTCTTAAGAGAATAGGTGCGACTGTCAGCGTTGTGCCGGAACAGGAAAATCCCGACGGCAACTTCCCGACAGCGCCTTACCCCAATCCCGAAATTCCTCAGGCTTTCGAATGTGCAAAGAAAATTGCGCTGCAAAACTGCCCGGATCTGATTCTCGCAACCGATCCTGACTGCGACAGAGTTGGAATAGCGGTTAAAAAAGGTTCCGACTATGTACTTATGAGCGGAAACGAAGTCGGATGCATGCTGCTCAATTATATTCTGTCGGAAAAGAAGAAAAAAGGTACTCTTCCGAAAAACGCCGTTGCTGTCAAAACCATCGTTACAAGCAACCTTTCCAGAAAAATTGCGCAGAAATATTCGTGCAATATTGTTGAAGTCTTAACAGGCTTTAAGTACATCGGAGAGCAAATAGGGCTTCTTGAAAAGGAAAACCGCGAAGATGACTACATTCTCGGTTTTGAAGAAAGTTACGGATATCTTACGGGCACATTCGTGCGCGACAAGGATGCCGTAAATGCTTCGATGCTTATTGTTGAAATGGCCGCTTTTTATAAGGAGCAAGGCAAATCTCTGCTTGATGTCATGAGCGAGATATATACCGAATTCGGAATTTACCGCCACAAACTCATAAACAAAGAATTCAGCGGCGAAAAGGGAATGTCAGACATGCAAAAACTCATGGACAGGCTCAGAAACAATTCACCTGCAGCAATCGCCGGCATTAAAGTCATTGAAACCGCCGATTATTTGCTTAAAGTAAAAACAAATCTTATTACAGGTGAAAAAACCGCTTTGACTCTGCCCACTTCGAATGTTTTGTCTTTCGGCCTTGAAAATGAAGGTAATGTTATTATACGCCCCTCTGGCACAGAGCCTAAAGTAAAAGCATACCTCACAGCATGCGGAAAAACAACCGAATTTGCAGACAATATTATTTCAGCCCTCGAAAAAGAAGTTGACATTCTCTTTACAGTCTGATAAAAGATTGTAAATAAATTAAAAAAGTTGCCTTGAGATGTCCTTTTTTTAATAGTTTCCAAATTGGTTCATATAACTTAATTTAATAAATTTGAAATCGGCAAACCCCCATGGTTTTGCCGATTTCTATTTATTTCATTGTACTTGTGACGTGAAAGTCGCCGAACATCATAATATAATAGCCAAGGCAAATGCGGTCGTGCACCCCGCCGCAAGGTAAAAAGACTGCAACGGCAGCAGCCGCTCCGATTAAAAAAATCAACCACCCAAGTTCCGGTTTTCAAAATTTTGTGTGACAAATGAAACTCACTTAGGCAAACTCACTTATAGAATCGGTTGGAAAAAGAAACTTGCAGTAAACGCAATTATGCTTCTTTAAAAAATCAATTACCTTATTGATTATACAAAATCACAATATTTTGTTCCGTTATATACCTCATGCCAGCCGCCACACGCGGATCCGACGACTGCCTTCGACAGTATTGACAAAAGATGGCGCTCCCGGCATTACTTGCTTGTCACCGTCGGTTTTAAATACAAGCGTCAGTTTTTTATTTTTTTAAGATTGGAGATTCACACAGAGGTCCCCTCAGACAGCCAAACTGCTTTCAGTCATCCGAATGTACATGTGTAGATTTGATAGTGCATATTTGCAAGAGGCAATGTCGTAACAGCAGCACCTTAAATTTTTATAAAAATCTTCCGGCAGAACACCCGCCCGCCTAATTTACGCCAAAAACAAAAACCGTCCGAGCCAGAATCTCGGACGGTTTTCATTATTAATAAAAACTCAAAATAATAATTCTTATTTTTTCTTTTTAAGAGCTACAAAACCTGCGCATGATGTTACAATTGCAGCGATACCTGCAATCATTCCCATATCTGCTGCTTCGGGAGATTTTGTTGTATCAGCCGCCGGTTTTTTCGTGCCTACTGTTCCTTCAACAGCTACAACAGGCTCTGTTGCCTGATCAAATCTGATATATTCAAAAGAACCGGATTCTTCGTTTGTGAATTTAACATAAATATCGTGTTTACCTGCGGGAACCTTAACGTCTGCAACAAGTTCCTTTGCAGCAATATTTGTAAATCCGCCTGTAGATGTTGTCGAGAATGAGCATGCAGGCTTATTGCTCGGATCATCTATAAACAAATCAAATGTTGTTGTTGCATCTCCGCCGTAACTTACAGGAAGATATACTTTTGTAGCGCCGTTTTCGCCGAAGTCAAGTCCTACAAACTGAACCATGTCTCCGATTGTGCCATATCCGCATCCGTAGTACTTCATCCAGTGGATTTTCTGACCCATACGGATTACTGTTTCGTTAGGAATATAAATTACATCTTCGTCATATTCTTTCATCCATACATTTTCAAACGCTGTTCTTCCTGCGAGTACGGGAATTGAAAATGTAAGAACAAGAACTGCCGCAAAAAATATTACCGCAAACTTTTTCATAATAAGTTTCCCCCGTTAATTTAAAAATTAATAATCGTATTTTAGCCTTAATTCTGGCAGGGCTAGTTACTACTTTTATTATAATTTTATTTTTTGAATTAGTCAATATAATTTTTTGTTTTTTGTTACAGATTAATAAATATTTTTTTTAAAATTAGTTAAAATACACAGTGATTATTTGTCGTTTTAAGCAAAATCGCGGCTTTGCCGCAATAAAATTGTTTTTCCTTACGGTCGGGTTGCATCCGAATAAAAACATTTTAAACTTTTTTCGGTAAAAGACTTGATTTTATAAGCAATATATGGTATAATCCAAACATTATAGGTGATTTCTGCGCTTTTGCGCTCTATTTCCTTTTAAAATTGCAGAAATATGATTACTTTTTTGTATTCATCTTCATCTTTAATTATCATTTATTCAAGAAATATTCCTCTGTTTCTGCTACGCATGAATATTTCAATTTTCGGGAGGTACGTTATGAACAACATCATAAACGCTTTTACAAGTGAGCAGTTGAAATCAGAAGTTCCTTCTTTTGAAATCGGTGATACCGTTAAGGTTCACAACAGAATCAAAGAAGGTCAGAGAGAAAGAATTCAGTTATTTGAAGGTATCGTTATCGCGAAGAAAAACGGCGGTATTTCCGAAACTTTCACTGTACGCAGAATTTCCTACGGTTGCGGTGTCGAAAAAACATTTCCGCTTCATTCCCCCAACGTTGCAAAGGTTGAACTCGTAAGACACGGAAAAGCAAGACGTGCAAAACTTTACTATCTCCGTAACAGAGTGGGAAAAGCCGCAAAACTCAAAGAAGTTCTTTAATCTTCTTGAATTTTTTCAAAAGGCCGTTTTCATTGCGGCTGCACTGTCAACTTGAAGTGCAAATTGCAAACGTTTTTTGTTTGCTTATGAAAAAGGAGCCTTTTTGGCTCCTTTTTGTTCTGTTTTAATATTTTTGGAGGTTTTTATGGACAACAACACTCAAAATTTGCAGAGTAACGAGTCTGATTCATTTTTAAAAAATTTTGCAAGAGAACTTTTTGACTGGCTTGAAACTTTTGCTTTTGCATTTTGTTTTGTCATTCTTGTTTTTACTTTTTTGTCAAGAGTCGTAACCGTTGACGGTTCATCTATGTATCCGACTCTGAAAAACCGTGACAGACTTATTATTTCAAATCTTTTCTACACTCCAAAAACAGGCGATATTGTAGTTATAAATACCGATTACCAAAAAGAGCCTCTTATAAAACGCGTTATTGCGTCTGAAGGTCAGACGGTAGACATTGATTTTGAAACATGGACCGTAACTGTCGACGGAGAGGTTTTAAAAGAAGACTACGTTAATTTTATAGAAAATGAAAAAATGCTCAATCTCGGCAGCGTAACATATCCGCATAAAGTTTCGGAAGGCCATATTTTCGTTATGGGCGACAACAGAAATGCATCTCTCGACAGCCGTTCTCCCCTGATAGGTGAAATCAAAAACGAAAATGTTCTCGGAAGAGTGCTTTTGCGCCTGTTTCCTCTTGATAAATTCGGAAAAGTTCTTCCGGCGACAAGTGAAGTTTCGGAGTAATTATTATTTATGAATTATAAAAAAAGCAAAAAAATCAAAAAAAATACTGAGGCTATGCCGCAGAAACAAAGAGATGTATGCAAAATCATACAGTGGTTTCCCGGTCACATGGCAAAAGCCAAGCGCGAGATTGCTTCAGCGTTGCCGCTTGTAGATATTGCCATAGAAATCTGCGACGCACGCATACCCGTTTCAAGCAGAAATCCCCAGATTAAAGATATAATAGGAAACAAGCCATCGCTTTTGATTTTAAACAAGACCTCACTTGCAGACCCTGAAGAAAATTCAAAGTGGAAAAAATATTTTGAATCATCAGGACAAAGTGTACTTTTTACCGACTGCATAACCGGTCAGGGAATAAACACCATCGTTCCCGAAGTCAAGAAGATTCTCAAAGACAAAATTTCTTTATGGGAATCAAAAGGAATGAAAGGAAGGGTCCCCCGGATTTTAATTATAGGAATCACAAATTCCGGAAAATCCTCGCTTGTTAACAAACTTTGCGGTTCAAAGCGTGTAAAAACAGAAGACCGTCCGGGTGTTACGCGCCAGAATCAGTGGATATCCGTAAAAGGAGCCGCCGAACTTCTTGACACTCCCGGCATATTATGGCCCAAATTTGACGACGAAAAAACGGGTTTGCATCTTGCCTATACGGGAGCCATAAACGACGACATTCTCGACAAGGAAGAAATTTCGGTGCTGTTATGTTCGGAACTTCTGAAAAAATATCCATCCCAATTTCTCACAAGATACAAATTGTCGGAAGAGCAGACGTCAGATCTCAACCCATATGAACTTTTTGAGCTTGTGGGCAGAAAAAGAGGCTTCCTCATTTCCGGAGGAGAAGTCGACTATGCGCGCACGGCGTCTGTCGTACTTGACGAATTCAGGTCGGCAGCCATCGGCAGAATCACTCTTGAGTCGCCGGAATCGTCCGAAAGTTATAAAACTTAATAAAACTGTATATGCCTATAAGAACATTTACAACGCCGAACACTATGCTTTCCGCATTTGTGACATACATGTTTATACTTATATATATATTCGGTACGCATATTGCCAGGGCACAAAAAGTATATACTGCGCTCATGGCATATTCATTTTCAAGAATATTTTTTTCGGGAACATCTTCGAAAAGCATATCGCGGTATCTGCTCTTTACTTCGGAAAGCAAAAAAAGCATGCATACACAAAGCGCCAATATATTTCCGGTTTTATACGGAGAATTTCCCGCAATGCTTCCGTCACAAAAAACTTCATATACCCTTATACCCATACACAGCGCAGGCGCTATACCGATAACTGCACCCGCATAATTTTTCTTGTCTTCGAAAAAAAGATACCAAATGCTTGCGGCAGTACCGAAAATCGCTCTCGTAATATAAATATACGGGAATTTTGCCACAAAATAATCTTTATATGCATAATATTCCATATAAATCCCGTAAACAACATATATTGTATCCATCATAAAAGCCGCGCCGACAGCGGTTCTTACGATTTTTTCCGCCTTTGTGCCGGATATGTTTGCGCATACATTCACGGACTTTGCAGCCGTGCGTTTTGCAAGTATAAAAATTATAACCGCAGCGAATGCGCATATATATATCTCATATTTTAAACCTGCAAATATTTTGTATTTATATTGCAGAATCTTAAAGTCCATATATTTTGCGGCAAGCGGTATCCTTGCAGCCGCTGCCAGCACTGATATAAAGATAATCGTTTTTTCAAATATTTTTTTCATACCTGCTCCAATTGCCTTTTTCAATATTGTATCACTTTTTTTAAATTTTTTCTATACTTTCCCTGAAAAACATTCCGTTCTTTGAGGTGGATACATGCGCAGCAAAAAACTTGACCCTTCTCTTTTTTCGAAAATAAGCCGCTCTGCCGTCAATATATGCAAAAAAATATGCGACTATGGATACGAAGCATATTTTGTAGGCGGCAGTGTCCGTGATCTTATCATGGGAAGCGAGATTCATGACTATGATATTACCACAAACGCAGACACGCGCGTACTTCTGGACCTTTTTCAAAAAGACGGGTTTTGCGCACGTTCTCTTGGGGGTGCATTCGGAACGATAGGTGTAAAATCCGGAGATTTTGTAATTGAAATCACACCTTACAGAGATGAATCGGATTACCGCGACCACAGGCATCCCGGAAAAGTAGCATGTATAAAAGATGTATGCGAGGATTTAAAAAGGCGGGATTTTACAATGAATTCCCTTATTCTTTCATACGACGGCACAATATATGACCATTTCGGCGGAATATGCGACATAGAAAAAAAACTTATACGATGCATAGGACGCGCAGACGACAGATTTCATGAAGATGCGCTGCGCATATTGCGCGCGCTTAGGTTTTCATCGGTTTTAGGTTTTGATATAGAAGAGTCAACGTCGCGCGGAATTTCAAACTGTTATAAACTTTTATCATATATTTCCGCCGAGCGAAAATATGAGGAAACAAAAAAAATACTTTTATCGGGCGATCCATATAATATATTATACAATTACAAGTATGTCTTTGACGAATTTCTTTTTGAAACCTTCCCCGATAAGAAAATCAAGGATCTGCCGTACGATTTTATTTTCAGGCTTTTCTTTTTGCTGAAAGACGCCTGCCGCAAAACCATATCCGAAGTCCCGCCAAGCATTCGGCTTTCGTCGTCCGAAAAAAACACGCTTCTTTCTCTGTATGACATTCACTCGGAACTTTCAGGAAAACCGAAATCGGCTCATGCGTCGTGGAATTTAATAAAAAAATACAAAGAACTGTTCTTTGATTATCTGCGTATGTTTTCGATCATGTCAAAAGATTTTGAAATTATCGAAGAAAACAAATTTTACCGTCTTGAAAACCTTGATATATCCGGAAACGACATTACAAAACTCAACATTTCCGGAGAAAAAGTCGGAGAAATTTTAAATTTGATTTCCTACAACTGCACTTTCGGCAGCCTTAGAAATGAGAAATCCGAACTTTTGAATTTTGCAAAGACGCTTATATGAAAAACATAAAAGGAGAAAACCATGGACTTATATGATTTCAAAAGTATTTTAAAAACCGATTTCCCGATGAACACAATTTCTTCAATGAAGACCGGAGGAACCGTAAAATATCTGTTTTCGCCTGACAGTGAAGAAAAATTCATTTCACTTATGGAATATCTCAGGGAAAACAAAATAAAGTACAAAGTCCTCGGAAACATCAGCAATGTTTTAATTCCGGACGGATATCTTGATTTCTGTTTTGTCCTTACGGGAAAACTTTCTTCATATTGTCTTTCCAAAAAAAATACCATATACGCCTCATGCGGAACTCCGCTTACCCTTATTTCTTCTTTTGCCGGAAAAAATTCGCTTTCCGGTCTTGAATTTGCCTACGGTATTCCCGGAAGTTGCGGCGGAGGAATCTTTATGAATGCCGGCGCATACGGCGGAGAGTTATCAAGTCACATAACAAAAGTACGCGCCTTTGATAAAAGGAAATGCGAACTTGTATCGCTTGACAATTCCGAATGTGATTTTTCTTACAGGCACAGCGTTTTTCAGGAAAACAAAAATCTTATAATTCTCGGCGCATATTTTGAACTTACTCCGGGAAATGAGGACGAAATACAAAAGGCTTGCGAAGAGAACATGGCAAAAAGGAAAAGCAGTCAACCGCTTGAATATCCGAGTTGCGGTTCCGCTTTCAAGCGTCCGAAAGACAATTTTGCCGGCAAACTCATCCAGGATTCCGGGCTTTCGGGATTTAGCGTAAACGACGCCTGCGTTTCTGAAAAGCACGCGGGATTTATAATAAACAAAGGAAATGCAACAAGCGAAGATGTCATAAAACTTATTTCCCATATAAAGAAAAAAGTTTACAAGGACTCCGGCATTATGCTTGAAAACGAAATTGAAATTTTAAAATTATGAACAACAGAATTTCTTTTAATAAATCTGTAAAAAATACAATTATATCCCAGAAAATCGAAAAAAAATGCTGCAAAACCTCTTTCCTTTTGGGAATGATGCTGTTTTCTCAGTTTTTTGAGATATCGTGCATAAGAGTCAACTGTGAAAATCCGGCGCAAATCGAGAAGATTTCTCTTTTAACCGACGAACTTTTCGGCATTGATATCCGCAATTTTATCGGAAATATAAATGCAAATCAAATGCGCATAAACATTTCTGACGAAAGTACATGCAAAAAAATAATTTCGGGGTTTGGGTATGACGATTATTTAAAAACATACCATATTCCTGACGAAATATTCAAATGCGATTCGTGCCTCAGTTATTTTTTAAAAGGCGTTTTTCTCTCATGCGGAAATGTAACCTCTCCCGAGAAGGACTATCATCTTGACCTTACGGTTTCGCACTTTAATCTTTCGCGCGAACTTTTATATTACGTAAAAAAAGTTTTTCCGGATATAAAATATTCCAAAAGAACTTCGCATTACATTCTTTATTATAAAGAAAGCGAAAAAATTCTTGATTTTCTGAACTATCTCGGAGCGCACAAGGAGGCCTTCAGTTTTTGTGACGCCAAGATAGAAAAAGAAATACGCAACACCTGCAACAGAATCACAAATTGCGAAACGGCAAATCTTTCAAAAGTGATTTCCGCATCTTCAAGGCAAATTGAAGCAATTTTATTCCTCAAAAAGAGCGGAAAACTTAAAGATTTACCGGAAGATTTGAAATACACGGCGTTAATAAGGCTTGAAAATCCGGAAGCGTCACTCAGCGAACTTGCGTTTTTGCACAGTCCTGCGGTCACAAAATCATGCGTTACGCACAGGCTGCAGAAACTTGTTTCTGTTTTTGAAAACTGTCAGGCATAATTTTTTTCAAGAAAGGAGAAAACATGGATTTTGTTCATCTTCACCTGCACTCCGAATACAGTCTTTTGGACGGGGCATGCCGCATAAAAGAAATTCCTGCCATGGCAAAAAGTCTCGGGCAGTCTTGCGTTGCCATAACCGATCACGGTGTAATGTACGGTGCCGTGGATTTTTTCAAGGCATGCAAGGCGCAAAATATAAAGCCGATTATCGGGTGTGAAATTTACGTTGCAAAAAATTCCCGGTTTGATAAAAGCAGGCAAGGCGAACAAAACTACTCGCATTTGGTTCTCCTATGCAAAAACGAAACAGGATACAAAAACCTAATTTACATCGTATCAAAGGCTTTCACCGAAGGTTTTTACTCAAAACCGCGCGCAGATCTTGAACTTCTTTCCGAACATTCCGAAGGACTTATTGCATTATCTGCATG
>CAKSDR010000035.1 GCA_934446095.1 uncultured Eubacteriales bacterium
GCTCAATTGCACCGCAGTTAAGACCATAGCCTTCCGAATCCCTTTTAGGTATGTAATATTCGACGTTTGCATTTTTCGACAAAAGATATCTGTATAAAACGCTGACGGATGTCACTCCGTCAACATCATAATCTCCGTATATAAGAATTTTTTCATTATTTTCAATTGCAAAATTTATTCTTTTTACCGCTTTATCCATGTCGCGCAGCAGGTATGGCGAATAAAATTCCGCGTTTTCGGCATTCATAAACTTTTTTGCAAGTTCCGGAGTCGTAATATTTCTTATTACAAGAAGTTTTGCGATTATTTCCGAACAGCCGATCCCTTCGCTTATTCTGCGGACAGCGTCAGTATCAATGTTTTCGTTTATATTCCAAATTTTTTCGTTTAGTATTGTAGGTTTCATTGACAAGCAATTTTTCCAGAATTTATTCTTCCGAAAACTCCTTTATAATTTTTATGATCTTCACTTTATTGTTTTTTCTCAGTTTTTTGTTGAACAGAATACAAAAAAATATTTCAGACAAAATAAACGCTGCGAAAAATACAATATATACATCTGCCGGGTTTTTCAAAATCCCGTCTGCAACAATAAAAGCGATTATTGAAAATATCAGGGGAAGAACAAAAACGCAGAAAGATATGCCGAGTACTGATGATGTCGGGGAATAAATTTCTACAATATCTCCTGTCTTTGCATGAAGCGTATTCTGCGCTTCAACATTTATAACTCTGCAGGACGCGCACGAATTTTTCTCGGTGCAGTTGTTTTTATTTGAGCAGCCGGAACATGCGCTTATGCGTTCCACAGATACTGTGGCAACACCGTCCAAGACTGCCGTCACTTTGCCTTTCTGAATCAATATTTTCCACTTCCAAAATTAAATATAGTATTTTTTCATAAAAGAAACGGCGGCCTTGATGCCGTCAACCGCGGCGCTTGTGATTCCTCCCGCGTATCCCGCCCCTTCTCCGCACGGATATATCCCTGAATGTCTTTTGGAATTGTAATCCGCGTTTCTTAAAATTCTTACCGGAGAAGAAGTTCTTGTTTCAGGTGCCGTTAATATTGCGTCATCGCAGGAAAATCCTTTTATATTGCTCTCAAATTTTTGAAATCCGATTTTTAGCATATCATTTACAAAATCGGGAAATATCGGTTTTATATCGCACAGTTCGGTTTTTCCGGTATATGTCGGCAAAACCGAGCAAGGCTCGTTTTGTGAATTTCTTCCGAGAAAATATCCAAGAGTGCTTATCGGCGCCGAATTATCGTTTCCGGCAAGCAAAAACGCCTTTTTTTCTATATTATGCTGAAATTCGATTGCCTTTTCGGCAGAATTTCCAAAATCATGCTCACTTACCGAAACTGCAATTGCGGAATTTGCGTTTCTGCCGTTTCTTTGAGAGTAACTCATTCCGTTTGTGACTATTGTTCCGTTCTGCGAAGCGCTTGCCACAACAGTTCCTCCGGGGCACATGCAAAACGAATACACAGCCCGTTGCGGCGTGCGATATGAAAGAGTATATTCGGCATGCGAAAGCGCGGGACTGTCATAAAAATTTCCGTACATTGCCTTGTCGATATTTTCCTGAAGATGCTCGATTCTGACACCGACCGAAAAAGGTTTCGGCGCAACGTCCATATCGTTCTTCATAAGCATTGAAAAACTGTCGCGTGCGCTGTGGCCAAGCGCCAAAAACAGCGCCTTGCATTCAAAATCTCCGGCAGATGTAGATATCTTTGAAATATTGCCGAAAGAATCATAAAATACCGACGTAAGTTTTGTGTTGAAAAAGACCTGTCCGCCGAGTTCCTTTATTTTTTCTCTCATATTTTTAACGATAACACGCAGTTTATCCGTTCCTATATGCGGTTTTGCAATATTTAGGATTTTTCTGTCGGCGCCGAATTTTACAAAAGTTTCAAGAACATTTGAACACAGCGGATCATTTATTCTCGTGAGAAGTTTCCCGTCAGAAAAAGTACCTGCTCCCCCTTCCCCGAACTGAACATTTGATTCCTCGTCAAGAAGAGAATTTTTCCAGTAATTTTCAACGTCACAAACTCTTTTGTCAACATCCGAACCGCGCTCAAGAACAATCGGACGAAAGCCATACATTGCAAGAAAGTATGCGCAAAACATTCCCGCAGGTCCGAATCCTGCAACGATCGGGCGCGAGGTAAATTTTTCTGTTCCATGGGTAAATTCAATATTGTCATCGCGCATAAATCCGAATCCGTCTTTCGAACAGAAGTGCAATACTTTTTCATAGTTTTTTTCGTCAACACAAACTTCAAAAATCACAGAATAAATAAAAAATATTTGATTTCTGTCGCGCGCGTCTACAGATTTTTTAAAAATATTAAAATTTTCCGCCGATATGATTTTTGCAAGAAACGATTTTGCAAAAATCGTTTTTGCTTTTACGAGAGCAGCCGAATCGTAATCATATTCGGCTTTTCTCAGAGCAATTTTTATATTTCTTATAACAATCCTATACTTGTTTTTCATTTTTTCAACTGCCTGACGAAGCAAAAATATTTACAATGTATTTTTCGGAAGGGTCAGCGTACGCCTTTCTGCCGCCAAGGTCTATTTTTACGCTGCATTCATTATTTCCGCTTTTAATTGACGCGGCGTCGACTTCCAAAGAGATATTGTCTTCGTTTATATCTTCAACATCGCTCTTTATTCCGCACAGAAGCACCGAAATGTTTTGCGTTCTGATTTCATATCTCATATTTTCATTTTTATTTACAAGTACAATCTTTTCGGAAGGAACGACAATAGTTTTCTCAAAATAATCATAGATATCTATTTTCACTTCGCACTTTTCCGAACTTCCATACAACGAAACTCCGTCGGGCATATTATACCCTGTTTCTATAACGGCGGATCCGTTTATCTTTTTCATGCTGACAGCCTTTGTTTTTATATATTCTGTCGACTGAACGCTGTCAACGCTGCCTTTTATTACGACTGTTTTGGGAGTAACTTCTATATTTGCGTCATTTTCGCCGAAAACATTATCGGTAATTTCAGCCTTTACTGGAACTTCCTTGATTTTATATACCGGCACGCTCACGTCGATTTCCGAAATATCTGTCTTTATATACGGGTTTTCAACTTTTGTTCCGTCTTTTGAAATGAGTTCGATTTTTTCGCGGACCTTTACCGATTTATCTATTATTCCGAGCGAAACATTTACAAGCGCATGGGAAATATCGCGAACTTTTTCTTCGGGGCCCGTAACCGAAACAAATTCGCTTGAAGGAATAAGGTTCCCTATTATAAGATTTTCGTTGTCGTTTGTTCCGCCTGTATACGAGGTTTTGATTTCTACCTGCTTTGTTATTGTTTTGTCAACATACACATAAATACTGCCCGGAGTGATTTTTTGGGCGGCGGTGTTCGGCGGAGTAGACACCACAATATTTAAAAGATAATCGCCGGCACTTTGTATCCCGGACAAATCGACATATGCGGAAATATTGCCGGCCCGTATTTTATTGATATCACTTTTCCTGCCGGCAAGTACAACATCGACGTAATTGTCATACCCGGACACTACCGAAAGTCCGTCCTGCATGGAAGAAACGTTCAAAAGATTTACGGGCACCTTTGAAAATGTTTTCTCAAAGGTCGTTCCCTGAAGATCGATAACATAAAACCAAAGAATTATGGCGGCAAAAACGCAAAGGGCCTTTGCGACAATATCTTTTGTGAAAATGTCCTTTATGCGTTTTTTTGATTCCCTTTCCGATATTTTATATGACGGAAGGCCGCCGCGTATTTTTTTTAAAAGATTTTTAAAAATATTTTTCATTGCGGTCCTCCCTTTGCTTTTTCTGTCTTTCCGGATATGCCGCTGTTTTCTTTATCCGACAGAAAATATCCTTTGATGGTTTTTTTGAAGGTATTCTTATCATAGTCCCTTGTAAGGTGACCGTCGCATGCGATAGAAACGGTTCCCGTTTCCTCGGAAACAACCGCTACAATCGCGTCTGAATTTTCACTCATTCCGATTGCGGCTCTGTGACGTGTACCGAGATCTTTTATAATATCATTGTTCATTGAAAGCGGCAAAAAGCATCCGGCGGAATAGAACCTATTGTTTCTGACAATAAGCGCTCCGTCGTGCAGAGGTGCTTTATTGAAGAAAATATTCTTCATAAGGTATGCGCTCGGCACAGCATCAATAATAGTTCCGGTTTTGATAACATCTCCGAGTTTTGTGGTTCTTTCAAAAACCACAAGCGCTCCCGTTTTTGATTCGGAAAAATCAAACACCGCGTCTGCAACAGCGTCTATACACTTAACGGTGCCCGATATGTACATACCGTCTTTTTTCTTTTTTCCGATAAACGAAGTTCCGCCCATTTTTTCAAGAAAAGAACGGAGTTCGGACTGAAACAGTATCACAAGCCCTATAATTCCGGCCTGAAGAACTTTTTCAATTAAAAAGTTCAGCGCCTGCATGTTAAGCACGCTGCTTACAAGCATAAGCATTATTACAACAAGTACTCCGAGAGCAAGCCGTCCTGCCCTTCTGTCGCGCACAAACTTATATGTATAATAAAGTATAACAGATACAATGATTATATCCATAACATCAAAGAAGTTCATGCTCATAAACTGATTTATAATATAATCAAACATGGCTTTTACATATTCCATTTACTTTACTTCGCCTCACTTTCATGTGCTTTGAGTTTTGTGCTTACCTCTCCCGTCCTTAATATTTCGGACGTGCCGTTTTCGTAGTTTACATACAAGGAAGCGTTGTCGTCAATTCCGATAACCTTCGCCGGAATTTCATTTTCTCCTTTGATAACGTAAATATCTTTATTGATAAGTATCGAACGGTTTCTGTATTCGTCTATAATTTTTTTCCTCGAAATCTTTTTTTTAAACAGATACTTTTCAAGTTCGTTTACAATTTCCGCACAAAGTATATTTTTATTTATATACTTATCGGTATGTTCGCTTAGAGACGTAGCAATATTTTTTGCGTCGCCCGTAAAATAGACATTTTTGGTTTCAACATTGACGCCTATGCCGAGTATTATGTAGTCCTGCTTGTTCTTTTCGGAAATTCTCTCTGCGAGTATTCCGCAGACTTTTTTGTCGCCGCAGTAAATATCGTTTACCCATTTTATGCCGAGGCCGCAAATATCTGTTAGTTTTTCAATCGCGTGTATAACGCACAGCGCAGTTTTTACGGTTATAAAGTCAGGTTCGTTTATTGTCTGTCCGACTTTAAACACGATACTCATGTAAAGCCCGCCGTACGGCGAAATAAACGTTTTTCCAAGCCTTCCCCTGCCGTTCGACTGAGTATTTGCAACGATCAGCGTTCCGTCATCAAAAATATCCAAAAGTCCTTTTGCATAAAGATTGGTAGAACCTACTTCACCCAAAACAACAACAGATTTACCGAAAGTATCCGTATTCAAATTTTCTGAAATTTCCGATAGCGACAAATCAATGCCGGAACTTTCTTTTTTCAATTGTACCAACCTCCTTTATAAATACTTATCGGTTATATTCCCGGTATATTCAAATCAAAGTCAATTATTCTTGAAAGTATATAATTTGATACGTACATTCCCTGAACCGAAAAAGCGTATCCCTTATTTGTTCTTACAATATGTCCCGATTTTAAAAACGGCAGGATTCTGTTAAAATATATGCTGTCAAAAGTTCTTCCGAATCTTTTGTAAAATGCATCGCAGTCAATTCCGTCGGAAAGTCTGAACCTGAGCATAACATATTCCGCAGCCATAGCGCTTGCCGGAATATCTATATAATCTCCAAGAATGCTTTCTCCGTCAGAATTTTTTGAAAATGCGCCAAGATACAGATCGAGATTCTTTTTAAATGAAAATCTCTTCCCGCCGAAATACGAATGCGCACCGGGACCGAGTCCCAAATATTCCTCGCAGTCCCAGTATTTTATATTATGTCTGCAATATCTGTCCTTTTTTGCAAAATTTGATATTTCATACTGGTAATATCCGCATTCTCTCAGAAGGTTTACGGAAGAAAAGTACATCTCACTGTCACAAGATTCGTTGGGAAGATTAAGTTCGTCTTTTATATCAAAAAATGGAGTTCCTTCCTCAAGAGTAAGACCGTATAAAGATATATGTTCGGGATTAAGTTTTAATGCGGTATTGAGATTTTCAAGCGCTCCCGCAATGTTCTGATCCGGAAGACCGAACATTATATCAAGGCTGATATTTTCAAATCCCGCTTTTCTGGCGTCGCTTACCGCGGCAAAATTATCATTTACACTGTGTATCCTTCCGCAGCGGGAAAGGTCGGCTTCTGCAAAACTTTGCGTTCCGATGCTCAGCCTGTTTATTCCGGCTTTTCTGTACGCTTTTAGTTTTTTAAGGTCAATCGTACCGGGATTTACCTCGGCGGAAATTTCGGCATTTTTTGCTACGCCAAAACACGAATATATTTTTTTAAGAAGCGTGTTCATATGCTTTTCGCTCAAAAGCGAAGGCGTTCCTCCTCCGAGGTATATTGTATCAACCGTATATTGCCTGGTCTGACATTTATACTCATCAATGTGGGAACATAACGCCGAAATATATTTTTCAATCAATTCATCGTCTTTGCAGGGAACCGAGAAAAAGTCACAATATGCGCATTTGCTTATGCAAAACGGAATATGAATATATAATCCGAGTTTTTTCATTTTTATCCCCTTTCCGGCAAAGTCCTTATTCGTCGAGTTTCAGTACCGCCATGAATGCTTCCTGCGGAACTTCTACACTTCCGAAAGAACGCATTCGTTTCTTGCCTTCTTTTTGCTTTTCAAGCAGTTTTTTCTTTCTTGTAATATCTCCGCCGTAACATTTTGCAAGAACGTCTTTTCTGAGAGCCCTTACCGTTTCGCGCGCTATTACCTTTCCTCCGATTGCCGCCTGTATCGGTATTTCAAACAGTTGGCGCGGAATATTGTCTTTTAATTTTTCAACGATTCTTCTTGCTCTCGCATAGGCTTTATCCGAGTGAACTATAAAAGACAATGCGTCAACCGTTTCTCCGTTTAAGAGAATATCAAGTTTTACAAGCGACGACTTTTCATATCCAGAAAGGTCGTAGTCAAGAGAAGCGTATCCCTTGCTTCTTGATTTCAACGCGTCGAAGAAATCATACACGATTTCATTGAGCGGAAGTATATAGTGAAGTTCCGCCCTTGAAGTATCAAGGTATTTCATGTCTTTAAAGACTCCGCGCCTGTCCTGGCAAAGTTCCATTATTCCTCCGATGTATTCTACGGGAGAAATAATATTTGCCTTAACGATAGGCTCGCTCGCATAATCCATCTCGTCTCCCGACGGAAACTTTGTCGGGTTGTCTATATAATATTCTTCTCCGTTAGTTTTATTTATTTTATAAATAACGCTCGGAGCCGTTGTTATAAGGTCAAGATTAAATTCTCTTTCAAGCCTTTCTTCGATAATTTCCATATGCAAAAGCCCCAAAAATCCGCACCTGAAGCCGAATCCCAAGGCAACTGATGTTTCGGGTTCAAAAGTAAGAGAGGCGTCATTCAGACATAATTTCTCAAGCGCGTCGCGAAGATCTCCATACTTTGCGCCGTCGGCGGGATAAATTCCGCTGAATACGACGGGAAGGGCTTTTTTGAAGCCCTGCAAAGGTTCTGCGGCAGGGTTTTCCGCAAGCGTTACCGTATCTCCGACTCTTGTATCAGACACGGTTTTTATTGCCGCCGTGATATAGCCTACCTCGCCTGCACTTAGATTATTTGTCTTTTCAAGTCCGAAAGGTCTTAAAACCCCGACTTCCGTTGCCTCATACGTAACTCCGTTTGACATCATTTTTATCACATCTCCGGCTTTCACGCAGCCGTCAAACACTCTTATATATACGACAACTCCGCGGTACGAGTCATAATATGAGTCGAAAATCAAAGCTTTCAGCGGTGCGCGAAAATCGCCTTTCGGAGCAGGAATATTCTCAACTATGCCGTCAAGCACGTCTTTTATATTAAGACCTGTTTTTGCGGAAACACACGGAACATTATCCGCAGGTATGCCGATTATTTCTTCGATTTCTTTTTTAACTTTTTCAATATCCGCGCTCGGCAGATCAATTTTATTTATTACCGGAAGTATCTCAAGGTCATTATCTATCGCAAGATATGCGTTCGCAAGAGTCTGCGCTTCAATTCCCTGAGTTGCGTCAACCACCAAAAGCGCGCCCTCGCACGCTTTGAGCGAACGCGACACCTCGTAATTAAAATCAACGTGACCGGGAGTATCGATGAGATTGAATTCGTAGTTTTCATTTTTATATTTGTAATCAAGTTTTACGGCTCTCGCTTTTATCGTAATTCCGCGTTCTCTTTCAAGATCCATGTTGTCAAGAAGTTGGTCTTCCATTTCTCTTTTCTCAACGGTATCCGTAAATTCAAGAATTCTGTCGGCAAGAGTCGACTTGCCATGGTCTATATGTGCAATTATGCAAAAATTTCTTATATGTGATAAATCTTTATCTGACATCATTTCCTCCGTGAGGTTTCATAAAATAATAATAAATACCCAAAATAACAATTATTCATATTATTTTACTACAATTTTAAGATTTAATCAATAGATTAACGACAAATAATATTAAAATTTCTCATCTCTATTGCCAAATTTTTCAATTTGGTATATAATATTTTGGAAAGTTATAAAAGCGGAGGATATTTGAAAATTTATGGACGGAAAAATTATATATCTTGACAATGCCGCTACAACACGCGTGTGCAAAAGCGCCGCCGATACAAGTATTTCGGCGATGGAAAATTTCTACGGAAATCCGTCATCGGTTCATGCTTTCGGATACGAAGCGCAAAAGGAACTTGAAAAGTCACGCAAAACATTGCTGCACGCCATAGGTTCGTCAGAAAGAGGCGACGATTTTATTTTCACATCCGGCGGAACGGAATCCAATAATCTTGCAATTTTCGGGTCAGTGTCGGCGCAAAACAAACACTGCGGAAACACAATCCTTGTCGGAGATTCCGAGCATGCGTCGGTGTATAACATTTCAAAAAGACTCTCGGAACTCGGATATGACATTAAGTACATTCCGTCAAAAAACGGAAAACTTGACCTTGATTTTTGCGAAAACGTGTTAAAAAACGAAAAAGTTATTCTTATGTCATGCATGTATGTAAACAACGAAACAGGCGCCATATTCGACGTAAAATCACTCGACGCGCTGAGAAAAACATTCTCCAAAAACACGGTTTTTCATGTTGACGGCGTTCAGGCATTTATGAAAACAAAAGAAAAACTTATAAAAACAGGAGCCGATCTTATAAGCGTCAGCGGGCATAAGATTCATGCTCCCAAGGGTGTCGGCGGTCTTTATATTAAATCAGGCACAAAAATTTCGAATATTATATATGGCGGCGGTCAGGAAAAAAATATCCGTTCCGGCACCGAACCCATGCCGGGAATATGTGCTTTTGCCGCAGCGGCCGAAGAATATATGAACGATTCCGAAAAAATTCATGCCCATATCGAAGAACTTTACAAATATGCGAAAGAAAAAATTTCCGGAATGATGCCCGACATCGCAATTTTAAGCCCGGAAAAAATTTCCCCTTACGTGATGTCGATATCCGTGCCGAATATCCGCAGTGAAATTATGCTTCGGTTTCTGTCGGAAAAAAACATCTTTGTTTCGGCAGGTTCCGCCTGTTCCGCAAAGCATCGTGAAAACAGGGTGCTTATAAATTACGGACTTGATTTTAAAAGTGCTGATTCCACTCTCAGGATAAGTTTTTCAAAATATAATACAAAGGAAGACATCGACAGCCTTGCAGATGCGCTTTACAGCGGAAAGAATTCGCTTATAAAAGTTAAATATTTTTCATAACAAGAAAATTTCAGGAGAATTTTTATGAAAATTTCAGCATTATTTGATATTTTAAAAGACGACATTTCAGAGAACAATTTTCACGGAAAGGACTATGAAATAAAAAATCTTGCATACGACTCAAGAAAAGCCTTATCCGGCGGCCTTTTCGTGTGCCTTCCCGGCGCTTTGACCGACGGACACAAATATATTGACGCATGTCTTGAAAAAGGCGTTTCCGCCTTTATTGTAAGCGATAAAAACGTATTTTCAAAATACGCGTATTCGGATGCCGATTTCTTCTTGGTCGAAAATTCGAGAAAAGCGCTTGCGCAGATTTCTGCGGAATTTTTCGAAAATCCCGCAGAAAAACTTGAGATTATCGGCATTACCGGTACCAAAGGAAAAACAAGCACCTCATACATGATAAAAGAGATTTTGTCATGCCGCGGCATTAATATCGGAATTATAGGAACCGTCGGAATATTTTTCGGAAATCGCGAAGAGTATATTGACAATTCGACTCCAGAAAGTTACGAACTTCACAGAATTTTCTCGGAAATGCTGAAATGCGGAGTAACTCATGTGGTAATGGAAGTTTCTTCTCAGGCATTAAAAATGTACCGGACTTACGGAATAAAATTTTCTGTCGGCATATTCACAAATCTTTCTCCCGACCACATCGGAGAAAGCGAGCATCCCGACTTTGAAGATTACAAAAGATGCAAGGGAATTTTATTTTCAAACTGTAAAAAGGCCGTAATAAACGCAGATTCGCAATATTTTGATTATTACCACAACATAATTCTTAAAAACAATCTCCCCTGCATTACATTTTCCGCAAAAAACAAAGACTGCGATTTTTACGGGCATGACCCGGTGTTTTTGACTGACGAATTGCTCCACACATCGTTTATTCTCGATAAATGCGGCAAAATAGACGTAAATATACCCGGCGAATTTTCAATTTACAACGCTTTATGCGCATGCGCCGTGTCAAGTATTTTCGGTGCGGATTTTTGCGACATGAAAAACGGACTTGCAAAAGTTTCCGTACTCGGCAGAGCAGAACAGGTAAAAAATCCGAAATGCAATTTTTCGGTTATTATTGATTACGCCCACAACGCATTAAGTCTTGAAAGCCTTTTTAAGTCAGTAATGTGCTATAAGCCGAACAATATATTCTGCGTATTCGGCTGCGGCGGCAACCGTTCAAAACTAAGGCGGTATGACATGGGTGAAATTTCCGGAAAATACGCGTCTTTAAGCATAATTACATCCGACAATCCAAGGTTTGAAAACCTTGACGATATTATATGCGATATCATTTCCGGCATGAAAAAAACAGACGGCAAATATATAATAATAAAAGACCGGCAAAAAGCTATTTTTCACGCGCTTTCTCTTGCGAAGGCCGGAGATATCGTACTTATTGTCGGAAAAGGAAACCAGAAGTATGAAGAAATACGCGGTGAAAAAATATTTTTTGATGAGCGCGAGGTTGTAAAAAAATATTATGAACAGCAGCATTGACAATAAATTTATAAAATTCGACAACATGATTTTCCCGGTAATCGCGGTTGATAAATCGGGCGTACTGATATATAAAAACAAGTATGCCGCAAAAATAAAAGTATTTAAACTCGGAACAAAGATTTTAAAGTTTATATCCGAAAATTGCCACGCAAGATTTTTTGAAAGTCTGCACTCGGGCAAATCCGCTTTTTTCGAATGTACTCCGAAATTTTATTACTCGTACTTTGCTCTTATAAACATTGACGAGAACTGTTCTCTTATTTTTCTTATTCTCAACAGCTGCATGCTGGAGATAATCAAAAACAAAGAGTGCATTGATAAAGCATATAAACTAAAAGGATTAAACGAATATATTCTTAAGGAATATATCAAATACTGCAAATTATTTAATATTGTTCCGTCGGATAAGATTGATAAAATCTTTGAGAAAAATTCGTTAAGATTCAAGCAGGCGTGCAGGCATTTTAACTTTTATATTCAGAGTTTTCTTGCAAACAACAAAGGGATGGATTTTTACAACTGTAATATCTCGGAACTCGTAAAGAAAATCGTCGACTATTCTTCTTTAAAATTATCGGCGCTCGGGTACAGAATTTATCTTAGCAATCCCAAAGATATGATAGTTTCAAAAATTCCGCGCGAGATATTTCTTACGATTTTCATGTCAATTGAAATGACGGTTCTTCAGATTTCTAAAGACGCAAACTTGTATGTCAATATATCGCAGGACGATAAGGCCGTTACCGTAAAATTTACTTTTAATACTCCCGACATTGCAAAAGCACTTGAACATTATTCTGTCGACGTTAATTTTCAGAAAGAAATATGTTCGAAATACGGCTGGGAATATTCTAAAATCTGCGATGACGAAAGCGGAATGTGCAGTGTTTATCTCAAAATTCCGGCAATAATCGATTATTCCGTGCCGATTAAGGCGGAAGAAATTTTCAAAAATGAATTTGACTATAAAATTATCGACGAAGAACTCTCGGTCCTGAATGAAATATAAAATAAAAAAGGTATGGATTTTTCCATACCTTTTTTATTTTTGTTAATTGTTTTCAAGAAGTTTTAAGAATCTTTCGTAGCCGTCATCCCACATATCCGAATCAGACGGTTCAAATTGCTTTATTTCAAAAGAGTCCGCAATCACTTCACGCGCCTGCTTTACATTTGAAATTTCGCCGGAATTTATAAGTTGCATCGAAATATTTCCGAGCGCCGTTGCCTCAACAGGACCTGTGTAAACGGTTCTCTTGCATGCGTCGGCGGTAAATCTGCACAGCGGTTCTTCTTTTGTTCCTCCGCCGACAATATTTATGGACGGAGTTCTCTTTCCGGTGATTTTGTCCATTTTTTCTATCGTATGACGATAGCATAATGCAAGGCTGTCAAATATACACCTTACAATTTCGCCTTTTGTGCTCGGAACATACTGTCCTGTTTCTTTGCAGTATTCCGCAATTCTTTCAGGCATGTTTCCGGGAGCCTGGAATCTTATGTCATCGGGATTTATAAGGCATGCAAGCGGCTTTGACGCAACCGCGGCATAAGACAGTTCATTAAATGAAACATTCTGTCCCTCACGCTGCCACTGACGGCGTGATTCCTGTTC
>CAKSDR010000036.1 GCA_934446095.1 uncultured Eubacteriales bacterium
ACATTTACAATAAGTCTGCATCTGTCAATGTGCCTGAGAAATTCATGTCCGAGCCCCAATCCTTCTGAAGCACCTTCAATAATCCCAGGAATGTCGGCAAGGATAAATTGACCTGATTTTGCATTTACCACGCCAAGTATAGGCGATAAAGTTGTAAAATGATAATCAGCAATTTTTGGTTTTGCATCGCTGATCATTGAAAGAATGGTGGACTTGCCTGCGCTGGGAAGTCCTACAAGGCCTGCATCTGCAAGCATCTTGAGTTCTAGAATAAGCTCCATGCTCTTGCCTTCAATGCCGCTTTTTGCAAAATTCGGAGTCTGGCGTGTCGGAGTTGCGAAATGAACGTTTCCAAAACCACCCTTTCCGCCTTTCAGAAGGGTAAAGGAACCGTCTGAAGATGACATATCTTTAATAATTTTCAAAGTTTCGGCATCGCGGATTACTGTGCCTTCCGGGATGGGAATAAACAAGTCGCCGGCATTTTTTCCGTGAAAATGTTTGTTTCCGCCATCGCCTCCGTTTTCAGCAATAAATTTTCTTTTGTATTTAAAATCCAAAAGTGTATTTTTGCCTTTGTCAACGACAAATACAATATTTCCTCCGCGGCCTCCGTCGCCTCCGTCCGGACCGCCGTGCGAGATATATTTTTCACGGCGAAAAGCAACGCATCCGTTTCCGCCGTTTCCGGCTTTTACAAAAATTTTTACTTTATCGAAAATCAAAAGAAAACCTCCTGAAAAAAATAAGAAGCAGAATTTAAAATTTATTCCGATAATATAAAAGGCTGTCCGAAAAAATCAGACAACCAGTTATACAAATATTACGGCAACAGAAAAACTTACGCTTCGTAAACACTTACGCGCTTTTTACCGCCAACCATATGTTCAAATTTTACTTTTCCGTTGATAAGGGAATAAAGAGTATCATCAGAACCGATTCCAACATTTGTACCGGGATGAATTTTTGTTCCGCGCTGTCTTACGAGAATATTTCCGGCAATAACACTTTGTCCGTCGGATTTTTTTACTCCAAGACGCTTTGATTCGGAATCTCTGCCGTTTTTAGTTGAACCAACACCCTTTTTATGAGCGAAAAATTGCAAACTTAAAATCATAGTTTACACCTCCGTTGAATTACATTTGATAAACTGCGGATACTGTTTTTGCATATCGGAAAAGAAGATATAAAGAGCTTCAAGAATTGCAGAAATAGTATCGCGCGACATAGAATTTTTTTCGCTTTCAAGAATAGAACATTCAAAGAAAGCCTTTTCGGGACAAATCTTATAGTCGATATCAAAAGCAAAAGTCTCGCTTAACTGGCATATAACCAAGTTTACAGCGGAAGATACAGCAGAGCAAATGATATCGGACCCCGCGTCTGCATAACCGGAATGACCGGAAACTTCAAAATGGGAAATATTCGAATTTTTGTCTCTTAAAAATTTGACATTTGTCATAAAAATCAAAGAGCAACTTTGTTAATCTGAATTTTGGAATAGGGCTGTCTGTGACCCATTTTCTTCTTTTCATTTTTCTTAGCTTTGTATCTTAAAATGTGAATCTTTTTGGATTTTGCATTTTTAAGAACAGTTGCTTCAATTTTTGCTCCTGAGATATAGGGAGCGCCTGTTTTGAAACCATCGTCTGTGCTTGCAGCAAGAACAGTATCAAATGTAATAGTTTCACCCTCATTAACATTAAGTTTTTCAACGAAAACGATATCGCCTTCCTGAACTTTGTACTGCTTTCCGCCTGTAACGAAAATTGCGAACACGAAAAGCACCTCACTTTCATATAAGACTCGCTGAAATAAGGTTTTCGAAAACGAAAATTTAAAATACCTTTTTCAAGCGGCTATTAATTATATCATATTTTTACCATGTTTGTCAATAGTATTTAACAAAGATATTGATAAATGCAAAAATTAAATAAAAATTTCGGGAATATTGAAAACTTTTAATAACCGTACTTTTTTCTTTTTCCGGCAAGAAATGCGATAGAAATTATAAATGCAAATATTTCTGCTGCGGTTATTGCAAACCATATGCCGTTGAGGTCAAAAAATATAGGAAGGATAATTACAGATCCGGTCTGAAAAATCAAAGTTCTGAAGAAAGATATTGCAGCCGAAACTCCGCCGTCGTTGAGAGCAGTGAAAAAAGACGATGCAAAAATATTAAAACCGGAGATTATAAACGAAACCGAGAACAGCCGAAGGGCATTTTGCGTCATATCGCATAAATTTGCGTCATATCCGACAAAGAGTTTTGCAAGAGGACCTGACAAAACTATTGCAAGTGCGGCAAGAATGATGCCTGATGAGCCCATGCACACAGAACTCTTCTTCAAAATGTTTTTTAGTTCCGAGTGATTTTTCGCCCCGAAATTGTAACTTACAATAGGTGCGCTTCCTATTGAGTATCCGATGAAAATTGCGATGAAGATAAATTGTACGTACATAAGAACGCCGTAAGCGGAAACACCGTCCTTGCCGGCAAGTCTCATTAACTGGAAGTTGTAAAGCATGCTTACAACAGAAGAAGAAATATTGCTCATGAATTCAGAAGATCCGTTGGCGCATACTTTTAAAATTGTGCTTATTTCAAAATTTGTTTTTGTAAGGCGCAAAAGACTTGTATTTTTGGGACACATAAAGTAAATAAGCGGTAAAATGCCGCCCACAGCCTGACTTATTCCCGTCGCTATCGCAGCGCCTGCAACTCCCCAGTTAAACTGAGTAATAAAAACGGCGTCAAGTATCATATTTGTAAGACCTGCTGCAATTGTTGCAAAAAGACCGAGTTTAGGTTTTTCCGCAGCAATTAAAAAACTTTGAAATACGTTCTGAAACATAAAAGTTATGGTAAAACCTGCTATGATTCTGCCATATAACACGCAATCTGCAATCATTTCGTCTGTGGCACCGAGAAAATATGCAACGGGTTCCATAAATATAATTCCGACAACAGATAAAACAGCGCCTAAAATGAGTGTAAAATATACTACCATTGAAAAATATCGGTTTGCTTTTTGCGAATTGCCTTCGCCGAGAGTTTTTGATACAAGAGCAGTACCTCCGGTTCCTAGCATAAAACCCATCCCGCCAAGTACCATAATGAAAGGCATTATAAGATTTATTGAGGCAAAGGCGGTTTTTCCTACAAAATTTGAGACAAACAATCCGTCGACAACTCCGTATATCGACGTGAATATCATCATAAGTATGGTAGGAAATACAAAGTGTAAAAGTTTTTTATATGTAAAATGATCTGATAATTTTATTGTCATTTGCCATTCTCCTTGAACCATTCTTCGGCATATTTTGCAATAATGGGGGAGATGCTTTTAATATCTATATGTGAAGTATTTATGCATAAATCGTATATGCTTTTTTCTCCCCATGACATGCCTGAAATAAGTTTATAAATGTTTGCTCTGCCGGAATCGATTTGCTTGATTTTCCGTTCAATTTCACGGGGCGACAAGTTTTCGCCATCAGACGCAAACTTCATGCACCGGTCAATTTTTGACTTTGTATCTGAATATACAAAAATCTTGAGCGGATTATATTCCTGAAGGATTGAGTCCGCGCCTCTTCCGACTATCACACAATTTCCCATAGTTGCTGCTTTTTTGATAAATCTGTTTGAAATAGCAAGAAGCATGGGAACTTGTATATTAAAAGAGGCATTTTTTGAAAAGGTTTTATAGAAAGATACGGGATAGTTTTGAACAGCGCCTTTTTCAAGAACTTCCTCAATGTAAGATTCGTTAAGATTTGACTCTTTTGCGACAGAGGTTATAATTTCGTTGTCATAATAATTAAAGTTTAATAAATCAGCCAGGCGCTTCGCGATTTCACGTCCGCCGCTTCCGAATTCGCGGCTTATTGTAATGATTTTCATGTTATACCTCCAATAAATTTTTGCGAAAAAAACAGAACCCGTTACTTATAATTCAATAAGAAACGGGTTCAGTAAAGACATTTAAAAATCAGCCGATTTTTGAGGCATTAACTTTAATGCCGGGGCCCATTGTTGAAGCAAGAGAACAACTCTTGATGTACTGACCTTTTGCAGCGGCAGGTTTTGCTTTAATGATAGCTGACATAAGGGCATCAAAGTTTTCTGCAAGTTTCTGAGGACCGAAAGAAGCCTTACCAATTGTGCAGTGAATTATGTTCTGCTTATCAAGACGATACTCGATTTTGCCGGCTTTTGCTTCCTTAACAGCCTTTGCAACATCCATAGTAACAGTACCTGCTTTGGGGTTAGGCATAAGACCTTTAGGACCGAGTACTTTACCAAGACGTCCGATAACACCCATCATATCAGGTGTTGCGATAATAACATCATAATCAAACCAGTTTTCATCCTGAATTTTCGATACAAGTTCTTCAGCTCCTACAAAATCAGAGCCTGCTTCTGTTGCGGCAGCAGCCTTGTCACCCTTTGCAAAAACAAGAGTACGTGTGGTTTTACCTGTACCGTTAGGGAGAACAATGGCGCCTCTTACCTGTTGATCTGCGTGACGTGAATCAACGCCGAGTCTTACATGTATTTCAATTGTTTCATCGAATTTTGCGGATGCGGTTTTGCAAACAAGTTCAACAGCCTCGTTGGGGTCGTAAAGTTTTGCCTTTTCAACAAGTTTTGAACTTTCAATATATTTCTTTCCTTTACTCATCTCAGTTTACCCCCTTAGTCCTGAACTGTAACGCCCATGCTGCGGGCAGTACCTGCAATAATGCTGATAGCGGCTTCGATAGAAGCAGCATTAAGGTCGGGCATTTTCTGTTCTGCGATTTTCTGAAGCTGTTCTCTTGTGATAGATGCAACCTTTGTTTTGTTGGGTTCGCCTGAACCGCTTTCAATGTTGCATGCCTTTTTAATAAGGACAGCGGCAGGGGGAGTTTTTGTGATAAATGTGAAAGATCTGTCGGCATAAATAGTAATAACGACAGGAATGATAAGACCCATGTCAGCCTTTGTTCTTTCATTGAATTCTTTGCAGAATCCGGCGATATTAACACCGTGCTGACCAAGCGCGGGACCTACGGGGGGAGCTGGAAGAGCTTTGCCTCCGGGGATTTGAAGTTTTACATAGGCAACGATTTTTTTTGCCATTTTAAATACACCTCCGAATGTGGTAAAAATAAATTTCGGGAAAAATCCCTCCCACAGCATCAAAAATGATGCTCGGAAACATACTTTATGTTTCCTTAAAAAATTATCGGAAAAGGAACTGAAAGAGTGCGTACGGAAAAGTTTTAATCTTTTACCGCTTCAACGTCTTTTGCATCCATTTCGATAACTGATTCCTTACCGCCGAAAGTGATAAGGACCTTAACTCTTCTGTTTTCGTCATCAATCTCTTTTACGGTAACAACAGAACCTGCAAAGGGACCTGCAACAACAATAACGCTGTCGCCAACAGAAAACTTGATATTTTCAACGCGAACCTCAGCAATGCCGAGAGCTTGTACTTCCTCATCGGAAAGAGGAACAGGTTTGGAACCGGGACCTACAAATCCGGTAACACCGCGTATATTTCTGACAACATGCCAGCTTTCGTCATTCATTATCATTTTGATAAGGACATAACTAGGAAACAGTTTGTGCAATTCCGGTTTCGGTTCTTTTTTCTCTTTCGGATTTCCGTCTTCGTCAAGTTCAACAATAGGTGTTCCGACATAGTCGTCATACTCCTGTTTGCTTTCAAGAACAAGTTCGGTCGGAATACGAGTTTCGAAAATAAGGTTCTGAAGGCCGCGGTTTTCAACTATTTTTGCAATGTTGGCAGCCACCTTGTTTTCGTAACCGGAGTAGGTATGCAAGACAAACCATCTTGCGTTGTTTTCATTTGACATAATTCATACTCCTGACAAATATTAACAGTGAAACGGAAATTCAAATCAAAGAAGTTTTGAAAGTCCCGTAATACCTTTGCTAAGACCTGTATCAACGAGGAATATGCAAACGCTTATAACTGCTATTGCAATAAGAACAACAACAGCAGATTTTACAGAGTCGCTCATGGTCGGCCAGGAAATTTTCTTGAACTCACTTTTGTAATCCCTGAAAAACTTCTTGATTTTCTGACCAAGCGAAACCTTGGATTTTTCTTCCGCCATTTGAAATACCTCCTTCTTAATTTAACAGTAAGAAAAACTTACTTTGTTTCCTTATGAAGGGTATGCTTGCGGCAGAAACGGCAATACTTCATAAGTTCGATACGATCGGGATCGTTCTTCTTATTTTTTGTAGTGTCATAGTTTCTTTGTTTGCAGTCGCTGCAAACGAGTGTGATTTTTACTCTCATTTAATTAAGCACCTCCCGGTAAATATGAGTTTTTTACCTCCCTGTGCCGAAAGTTTTGCTGTAAAAAAGCACAACAAAAAAACACCTCCGGTGCAGGTAACCTTATTATATCAGACAAAAAACGATTTGTCAATAGTATATTACAAATTTGTATATATTATAATATGTAGTAAAAAAGCGGCAAAAATATATAATTGAGAAAAAAGGAGGGATTTGTTGACATTTTACCGAAAATAGTATATTATTGTATTATATTTAAAATAATAAAGGAGTGCAAAGTCAAAAAATGGGTAATGATTTGCAAAAAAAATACGGGCTTTTTACGGCGATAGCAATGGTTATCGGAATCGTAATCGGAAGCGGAGTATTTTTTAAAGCGGAAACAATCAATATTAAAACAGGCGGCAATCTCCCTATAGGTATACTTGCATGGGCCATAGGCGGAATTATAATGCTGGCCTGTATTTATATGTTTTCGGTCATGGCAAGAAAATATGAAAAGGTAAACGGAATTGTAGATTACGCCGAAGCAACGGTCGGCAAAAAATACGGATACGCAATCGGATGGTTTCTGACAATTATTTATTATCCCACGCTTACATCTGTTCTTGCGTGGCTGTCGGCAAGATATACATTGTCTATTTTCGGTCAGACTGATCCTACGACAGGCCTTTGCCTTGCTCTTTCGTGTTTGTTTTTGTGCATAAGTTATGCAGTGAATGCGCTTTCACCTGTATTTGCCGGAAAATTTCAGGTTGCAACGACGGTTATAAAACTTATACCTATCTTAATTATGGCGATAGTAGGCACAATTGCGGGAATCGCAAACGGAAATGTCGTTGAAAACTTTACAAGCGTTGTAAATTCGGATATCACACCGCTTCAGGCTCTTTTTACGGCGGTTGTTGCCACAAGTTTTGCTTATGAGGGCTGGATCATCGCGACCTGCATAAATGCGGAACTTAAAAACGCAAAGAAAAATCTTCCGATAGCGCTCATTGTCGGAGGAATCGTAATAATAGCCGTATACATACTTTATTTTATCGGACTTTCGGGCGCAGTGCCTACGCAGGATCTCATGGATAATGGCGTAAACCACGCGTTTACGGTAGTGTTCGGCAATGTTGTGGGTACCATGCTTGTGGTATTTATAGCCATATCTTGCATGGGAACATTAAACGGACTTATGCTCGCGTGCGTGCGCGGCATGTATTCGGTGGCTTCAAGGAATATGGGTCCGAAACCCAAAATATTTAAGCAAATCGACCCTATTACAAATATGCCTACAAACTCGTCCATACTCGGACTTCTTCTTTGCGGCATATGGCTCTTTTTCTTCTACGGAGCAAACCTCGCGCCGAAAAATATTTTTGGAGTATTCGGATTTGACAGTTCCGAACTTCCGATAGTTACGATATATGCTTTGTATATTCCGATATTTTTTATGTTCATGATAAAAGGAAAAGAAAAGGGTCCGTTTAAGGGTAAAATTATGCCGGTTATATCAATTATCGCATCTATCGCAATGATTTTTGCGGCAGTTTATGCACATGGCGTAACCCCGTACCTTGCCGCAGCCGAGAACGGAAGTTTTTCCTGTCCGATACTATCATATCTTTTAGTATTTGCGGTTATTATGATTATAGGCATGCTTTTTGCAAAAGAGAAAAAAGATAACTGAATGGGGAGGAAGTATAAAAATGAAATTATCCATGCAGACAGGCAGTATGCCGAAAAATTTCGGCGAAAGAATAACCATAGAAAAAATTGCAAAGGCCGGATTTGATACCATAGATTATACGATGAACGATTATGAAAACAGGGCGGTCTTTTGCGAAGAATATATATCCTGTGCGGAAAAATTAAAAAGCACTGCAGAAAATCTCGGTTGCTCTTTTAATCAGGTTCATGCTCCCTTTCCGAGCGCAGAAGTGGGGCGCGATGAATTCAATGAAATTGCATTTCAAAAACTTAAACGCTCAATTGAATTTGCCGGCATCTTGGGTGCAAAACAGATAATAGTTCATCCCGTAACCTTTATAAACGATCATCAGAAAACACTTGAATACAATATCGAATTTTATAAAAAACTCGAAGATACCGCGTGCAGGGCAAATATAAAAATAGCACTTGAAAACATGTTTTGGTGCGACGAAAAAGCAGGCACTATAAGACCCGGAGCATGCGGGAATGCCGAATGGTTCTGTGAACTTTACGACAAATTAAATCCCGAGAATTTTACTTGCTGCCTCGATATAGGACACTGCGGACTTGTCGGAGAACGCGCGCATCATATGATAAACAGCCTCGGACATAAAAGACTCGGCGCTTTGCATGTTCACGACAATGACTTTAAAGACGACCGGCATACGCTGCCTTTTACCGGAAGCATAGACTTCAAAGAGGTTGCGAAGGCTCTTTCGAACATAAACTACAAAGGAGATTTTACATTTGAATGCGCCCCGTTTTTAAGCGGATTTCCGACGGATCTTTATGATGACGCTTTAAAACTTGTTTTTTGTGTCGGAAAAAAGTTAATAAGTATGATAGAAAATCAATGAAAAAAGACCGTAATTTCAAATTACGGTCTTTACTTTTTATTTTATTGCATCAGATAATACAAAAAAACATCAATTCCGCCAACGCTTTTTATGAAAAGACGGATCGCGATAAAGGTTATGAACGATAAGATAAGTTCTATAAACCAAACAAGGATTGAGGCAGTGGAAAAGTTTTTAATATTTTTGTTTTCGGCAGTGCAAAGTATAATAATATTTGCAATAATATTTACCGGGAAAATAAGGTTTAATAACAAAAGACCCGCATATTGAATAACCGATATGCTTTTTTCGGAAGAAATTTCGGCTTTTTCAGACGCTGCCGATATGTTGTCGGTGCCTTTTAATTCTTTTCCGCATTTTTTGCAAAATCTCCATTCATCGGAAAGCATTTCTCCGCAGCGGGGACAGTACATATTTATACACCTCAAAATTATAAACTGATTTTTTATAATTTTATCACTTATCGGAATTTATGTCAATCAAAAAAATATAAATATTATAAAAAAGTGCTGAATTTTTATTTTAAATGCAGTTTTTTCTTGCAAAACTATAATATATATTGTATAATATCCAGTAAAGACAAATTTACAAGAAAACATATAATCGGGAGAAAAATAATGCCAAAAGAACTTGAAAAACAGTATAATCCTCATAATACGGAAGATAAAATATATAAAATGTGGGAAAAAGGCGGATATTTTACTCCGTCAGACGATAAATCCCGTCCGGCATTTTCAATAGTTATTCCGCCTCCTAACGTAACGGGACAGCTTCATATGGGACATGCCCTTGACGAAACCCTTCAGGATATTCTTATAAGATATAAGAGAATGAACGGCTTTAACGCTCTTTGGATTCCCGGCACAGACCATGCGGGAATTGCGACTCAGATAAAGGTTGAAGAATTTCTCAGAAAAGAAGAAGGTCTTACAAGGTATGACATCGGACGCGAAAAGTTTCTCGATAGAGTATGGCAATGGAAAGAAAAGTACGGCTCAAGAATAATAAACCAGTTGAAGAAACTCGGGTGTTCCTGCGATTGGACAAGGGAAAGATTCACGATGGACGAGGGCTGTTCCAGGGCTGTAAAGGAAGTTTTTGTATCGTTATACGAAAAAGGACTTATATACAGAGGCAACAGAATAATAAACTGGTGCCCGCACTGCGCAACAGCGCTTTCGGATGCCGAAGTTGAATATTCGGAACAGCCGGGACATTTCTGGCATATAAAATATCCTCTGAAGGATGACCCCGGAAAATATGTTGTAATCGCAACAACAAGACCCGAAACGCTGCTCGGAGATACTGCCGTTGCGGTTCACCCTGACGATGAAAGATATAAGGATATCGTCGGAAAAATGCTAATACTCCCGCTTGTTGGCAGAGAGATTCCCGTAATTGCCGATGAATATGTTGAAAAAGATTTCGGAACCGGATGCGTAAAAATTACTCCTGCGCATGACCCCAATGACTTTTTGGTGGGACAAAGACATAATCTTGAACAGATAAGAGTTCTTAACGACGACGCTACCATAAATCACTTCGGCGGAAAATACGAGGGCATGGACAGATATAAAGCCCGTGAAGAAATTGTAAAAGATTTGAAGGAACAGGGATATCTTGTAAAAGTTGAGGAATATACTCATAACGTAGGTACATGTTACCGCTGCAAGACTACGGTTGAACCTCTTACCAGCAATCAGTGGTTCGTAAAGATGGAACCTCTCGCGAAACCCGCACTTGAAGTCGTATATAATAAGAAGGTAAGGTTTGTTCCCGAAAGATTTACAAAAATATATACAAACTGGATGGAAAATGTCCATGACTGGTGTATTTCGCGTCAGTTGTGGTGGGGTCATAGAATCCCGGCATTTTATTGCGACGCATGCGGAAATACGGTTGTTTCAAAGAAAGATGAAAAAATTTGTCCTGCCTGCGGCGGCAAGTTAAGACAGGAAGAAGACGTTCTTGACACGTGGTTTTCTTCAGCGCTGTGGCCTTTTTCAACTCTCGGATGGCCTGATAAGACCGAGGATTTGAAATACTATTATCCTACAGATACTCTTGTAACAGGATATGATATAATCTTTTTCTGGGTAGCAAGAATGATATTTTCCGGAATGGAAAACATGGGAAAAGAACCGTTTTCCAATGTGTTTATTCATGGTCTTGTAAGAGATGAGCAGGGAAGAAAAATGTCCAAATCCCTCGGGAACGGAATAGATCCGCTTGAAGTTATAGATAAGTACGGTGCTGACGCGCTGAGATTTACGCTTGTTAGCGGAAACTCCCCCGGAAACGATATGCGTTATTCCGACAAGAAGATGGAAGCATCAAGGAACTTTGCAAATAAAATATGGAATGCCGCGCGTTTTGCAATGCTGAATCTCGATGACAGCGTTAAATGCGAACTGCCTGAGAATCTGGAACTTGAAGATAAATGGATTATTTCCCATTTTAACGAAACCGTAAGGGATATAACCACGAATCTTGATAAATTCGAACTCGGTGTTGCAGCCGGAAAATTGTATGAATTTATATGGGATCGTTTCTGCGACTGGTATATTGAACTTGTAAAACCGCGCCTGTTTGACAAAACAAGCGAAAAAAACAAGACGGCACAACAGGTTATAGTATATATTCTTTCCGGAATATTGAAACTTCTTCATCCGTTTATGCCATACATTTCGGAGGAAATCTGGCAGACGCTCAGAGTTTCGGATAAGCCTTTGATTATTGCGGAATGGCCGAAATACGATGCAAAATTCAGTTTTGAAAATGACAAGGAATCGCTTGACAGGGTAATAAAGGCTATAAGTGCCGTGCGTGTAAGACGTGCCGAGATGAATGTTGCCCCGTCCAAAAAGGCGAAACTTATAATAATAAGCGACAATAAAGATAGTTTTAATTCGGAAACCTCTGTATTTTTCGAAAAACTTGCGTCTGCGTCAAGCGTTGAATATCCGGAAGAATATGAAAACGATACCGCGATATCAATTGTTACAGACAGCGCAAAAATGTATATTCCCATGGAAGACATAGTAGATTTTGAAAAGGAAAGAGAAAGACTCGAAAAGGAAAAACAAACCGCACTGTCTGAAATCGACAGGGTAAACCGAAAACTTTCAAATGGTGAATTTATGGCAAAAGCGCCGAAGGCGGTCGTTGACGCAGAAAAATCAAAACTTGAAAAATATACGCAGATGCTTCAGAATGTTGAAGATATGATATCAAAAATCAAATAATTCGAGGTAAAAATGCTGTTGTTATCTACCCTGAAACTGGGATTTATGCAGACAAATTGCTATATCGTCGGCTCGTGCGGAAAGTGCGTTGTTATAGACCCTGCATATGACGCGGATAAAATACTGCACAGCGCCGAAGAGTCGGGATATACGATAGAAAAAATCTTTCTTACTCATGCGCATTTTGACCATATAATGGCGCTTGCTGAATTGCAGGAAAGAACGGGGGCAGAAGTTTATATTCATGAAAATGAAATCGCGCTTCTTAATAATGCCGCATGGAATTTGTCTTCTCAGTTTGCCAAAAATTTAAGGCAGTATACGGGAAAGGCTGCGTCTGTCAGGGACTGCGATATGATTCCTGTCGGAAACGAATATTTTAAAGTTATGCATACTCCGGGACATACTCCCGGCTCCGTATGTTATATATGCGAAGATAAACTGTTTTCCGGAGATACGCTTTTTTATGAAAGTTACGGAAGATATGATTTCCCCGGAGGAAGTTTTTCAGAACTTAAGAATTCGTTGCAAAGACTTGCAAATCTTGATGGTGATTATGCGGTTTTTCCCGGACACGGACCTGAAACTTCGCTTTCGCACGAAAGAAAATTCAATGAACTTATGGTAAATTTTAATGAATAAGATTTTGCGAAATGACATTATTTTGTTTCTGCTTGTTTTACTTATTTCGCTTGCGCTTTTTATATTCATGATATCAAAAGGCAGCGAAGCGTCATACGTCAGCGTTTATTGCGACGACCGGCAGGCAGAGGTTTTGCCTCTTGACAGAGATTGCGAATATTCGCCGAACGGCGGGGCAAACGTTATAAAAATCGAAGGCGGTAAAGCGTATATGTCATATTCTGCATGTCCGGATCATAGTTGCATGAAAATGCACAGTATCG
>CAKSDR010000037.1 GCA_934446095.1 uncultured Eubacteriales bacterium
CGTCATACCAGCCGTCAAATGTATATCCGGATTTTGCAGGATCTGCAACTGTCGGGTACGGGCATCCGTAGTATCCTGTTTCGGTTGCATACACTGCTCCGTCCACTTTATATGTAATTGTGTACGGTCTGCGGTTGTAATAAATATTAAGCACAAGCGAAGGAGTAGCCGTACCGGAAAGCTGTGAATTTGTTCCGTCATACAAAAATCCGTCATATGACTTTATTTTTGACGTTACATTTACCGTTGAATTTAATCTTGCGGAGGGCTCTTCCGTATCGGCAAGCGTATATGTCGTAAGGTTTGTATCCTGTTTCCAGTGATTAATCTTATATTTAATATATGTAGTTATTACAGAACCTCCGCCGCCCGGAGTAACAACATCTTCCTTGTAATCCGTCGATCCGCCGGCAGGGATAACAACTCCGCCGAGAAAACTTGCGGGAGTATTGTAAACCGCATTTTTTCTGAAGTAAGTTTCTGTTTTATAGTGATTGAAGTGAACTGTTCCGTTGACGTCGTTGACTATCAGTTTGTCTTTATTTACCTTGTTGTTAAACTGTACGGTGCCCTCGCCGCCTCTGAACAGTATGCGTCCGTGAATCACTACATTTTCAAGAGTTATGTTTCCGGCTCCTACTCCGTCGCCGACAATAAGATCTCCGAAAATTTCAGTGTCATGGAGATATACTCCGGGAGTACGGATAAGAATATTTCCGTTGAATGTGAAAATACTCTGCGAACCGTCCTGTGAAATATATTTTTTAATTATATTATGTAAAAGTTGTGCAAATTCTTCTCTTGTTACATATTTTTTCGGAAGCAGTCTTCCGTCCGGATAGCCGTCGGCATATCCTGCCTCAACAAGCGCCGCAACCGAACTTCTTGCATATCCCGAAATATCGCTTTCATCGGAAAATCTTGTAAGTACCGATGTGTCGTCAGAATCAAGGACAAGCGCTCTCGCAACCGCCGTGAAAACATCCTCTCTTTTTACATACGAGTTGGGATTCATCGTGCTCTGCGAAGTTCCGTGAAGCGTAAGCATGTTCACAGCCCTTGCAACGTCGTGATAATACCAGTCGTTTAATGTAACATCGCTGTAGACATTCTCAATATTCGATTCAACTGTTGCTCCGAAAGCCCTGTTGATAATTGCTGCCATCTGGGCTCTTGTGAGTTGATTTTTCGGGTAAAGGAATGACTTTCCGTCTGGACCGCCAGTTCCAACCATCAGCCCGTTATCTATGGCTGCAGTTATAGCCTCCTCTGACCACGATCCACTCGGAAAATCACCAAAACTTTCCGGAGATGCCGAGTACGCCGTAAATTGCAAAAATGAGCATACCATAGTCAAAGCGAGAATAATAGATAGAATTTTTCTTGTTTTTACCATCACCGTCATCCTTTCATATACCGTTTTTATATACATCTAAATAATATGCTTTTTTAAGGCTTTTTTCATCGTTATACGCTTTTCTGAGCGTGTCTACAATATCTATAGATTTATTTTTTGCTTCAAGCGCCGCTTTCAGTTCCGAAAGCGCCTGTTCAACTTCCGTATCGCACTCTTTTTCGAGGGCGGATACTTCCTTTATATAACTTCCCGCTATGCTCTTTCTGCTTGACGGATTTTGCTGCTCTTTCGGAAGGGCATTGTATTTCTTTTTTATTTCAATTTCTATCCCGGAAAGTTTCGACGTAAATTTTGACTTTAAAACGTACATCTTCGCTATTGCCTTCGCTGAATCGCCGTCTGTCTGCGATTCTTTGCCGGAATTTGTTTCACTCCCGGAAGTTTCCGGCTGCTTATCTGTGTGCGGCTTCGGCGATGGCGTATCGTCCCTCGTCGGTTTGTCCTTATTTATATCTTTATTCGTATCGCTGCCACCGTTTCCCGCCGGCTTATCTTCTCCGAGAATAATCTTTATCGCTTCTTCTTCGGTAAGATTTCCGGAATTCAACTGCTGTTTTTTTTCTTCGGTTATCGTTATACCTTCATCGGATAAAGACTCGAGCGCATCCGAATAAACTTTTTCGTTTTTTTCTATAAGTTCCTGCTTTTTGTCAATATCAGTCGTAAAAAGAAACCATGCGGCCTTTAAATTATTATCATACTTTATATATAAGAATGCAGACAGGCACAAAATAGCCGCAACAACAAAAACAAATATCCGAATCCACTTTTTCATGTGCATACCTGCCTTTCAAATCAGTTAAAAATGGACAAAATCCTACAATAGTTATATATATATTTATAATACATCTATTTGTTGTTTTTGTCAATAAATATTTGTCATTTTGTACTTAATTATAATACCAAGATACGATTTATTTGTCAATAACAACATATCGCAAAATACGCCGTTTTTCATCACGCCGGAAAACAGAATAAAAATTTTTCAAAAAACTATTGCATAAAATATTTTTTTATGTTATAATTTTACAGTAATCAAATAAGGAGAGTAAAGAGCGGTTGTGAATAATCGCTCTTTACTTTATGTTTTTCCTTCCTTAAACGTTTATTTTTATGAAAGGACGAAAAATGGAAAACAAAAAGAAGAATATCGCCCGAACCGTAAAAGACCTCGTAAAAGACGCCGTTGAAGAATGCGGATGCAAACTTTGGGACGTAACTTTCACAAAAGAAGGTTCGGATTTTAATCTTACAATATATATAGACAAAGACGGCGGAGTGAGCCTTACCGACTGCGAAATGGTAAATGATGCCGTAGATCCCATAATAGAAGAAGCCGACCCGATTTCCGGAAGTTACTATCTTGAAATATCTTCCCCCGGACTCGAAAGAGAACTTAACACCTTTGAACAAATCGATGCTTTCACAGGAAACAAAGTTGAGTTGCGGCTCTTCACGCCGTACCTTGGTTCCAAAGTGCATTTGTGCCGGCTTTTGTCGTGCGACGAAGAAAAAGAAACTGTCCGTTTTCTTTTTGAAGACGGTACGGAAGCCGAATTTGAAAAAAAGGCTGTTTCAAAAATAAAAACTATAGCGGATTTCTAATCCTTATTAAGTATAAAATTTTAATATATAAATCGGAGGATTTTACAAAATGGTAAACAGCAACAAGGAATTTTTCAGGGCTCTCGACCTGCTCGAAAAAGAAAAAGGAATTCCGAAAGACTACATGATAGAAAAGGTCGAGGCTGCTCTTCTTACCGCATTTAAGCGCGAAACCGGTTTTACCAATATGAAAGTCGTTCTTGACAGCGAAAAGCAGAACATTAAAATATACAAATTGCTGACTGTTGTAGACCCTGAAGAAATGGTGCGCGCCGATAAAATCGACGCAGATTCATATCCGAACTTTGAGGATGACGAATACGCAGTTGAAGAAGACGAGGACTTTGAGCCCATCATGACAAAACGCGGATTCAACCCCAAAACCGAGATTCCTCTTGAAGAAGCTCAGAAAATAAAAGCGTCTTATTCCGTCGGCGATGTTGTCGAAACTGAAATAAAGCCGAAAAACTTCAAGCGTATCCCCGCCCAGACGGCAAAACAGGTTATAATTCAAGGAATCCGCGAAGCCGAACGGAAAATCATGATAAAAGAATACGAAAGCAAAAAAGAAGAACTTGTAACGGCAACTGTCACGAGAATTGACCCTGTTACGGGAAATGTAACTCTTGAGATAGGTAAAAATGAGGTTGTTCTTTTCAAGAACGAACAGATTCCGGGAGAGAAATTTACCGAAGGACAGCTTATAAAAGTGTATGTTCTTGAAGTCAAAAAGGAATCTGTAGGTCCTGCCGTTGTATTTTCAAGAACGCATCCCGGACTTGTAAAGAGGCTTTTTGAACTTGAAGTTCCGGAAATCCAGGACGGCACGGTAATTATAAAATCCATTGCAAGGGAAGCGGGTTCCAGAACCAAAATCGCCGTTTGCTCAAGGGATGAAAACGTTGATGCAATAGGTTCATGCATAGGTCCCAAGAACATGAGAAAAAATAAGATTATTTCCGAGATAAACGGTGAAAAAATAGATATTATAAGATACAGCGACGTTCCGGAGGACTTTATTAAAGAAGCTCTCTCGCCCGCAAACATTCTTTCAGTCACAAAGACCGGGGAACGTTCGTACAAGGCCATAGTGTCGGATGAACAATTATCGCTTGCGATAGGAATGAAAGGCCAGAATGCAAGACTTGCCGCAAGGCTTACAGGCTTCAAAATAGACATCAAAAGCAGCAGCGATTCAAAACAGGACGTTTTAACTTCTATATTCGAAGGAAAAGACGAACCTTCCACATCTTTCGGCGGAAAACTTGCGGAAGCCCTTAAAAAAGCTGCCGAAAAATCAGACTCGTCCGAAGATTAATAAGTTTTAAAAATATTTTGGCAGGAGATTTTTATGAATAAAAAATATCCGGAGAGAAAGTGCATAGGTTGCGGAACAAGAAAGCCGAAAAGCGACCTTGTCCGTGTCGTAAGAACGCCCGACGGCAGCATTTCTCTTGACAAAAAAGGTAAAATTTCCGGAAGAGGCGTGTATATATGCGACAACGCCGAATGCTTTGCAAAAGCAAAGAAAGCAAAAAAATTTGAACTCGGCCTTGAAACTAAAATTCCGGAAGAAATATATGAAACATTATCCGATATGCTGGAGAAAAAAGATGAAAAATAATCTTCGTCTTTATGAAAACTTCAATATTTCGGAACATCTGCAGACAATATTCTGCGCCATCGGTTTTGCAAAAAAAGCCGGCTGCCTTAAAGTTGGGTTCGACGCCTGCACGCTTGAGGCGGCAAAAGGCAATGTACACCTTGCATTCATAACGGAAGATATTTCCGAAAACACACAAAAAAAGTTTATAAAAATTCTTGAGCAGTATAATATAAACTATATCGTTTTACCCTGCAGTTCGCAACTCCTTGCGAAAAAATGCGGAAACCTAAATCCTGCCGCGACAGCCGCTATCATCGGAAAAGGTGGTTTTGAAAATATAATATTCCGAAAAATACAAAGCAGTTAAATTTCTGTTTGCAAAGAACAATTCGAATTTTACACGGAGGTGCATTTAATATATGGCACAAACTCAGTCAAAAAATAAAGTTAACTCGGTAGCAAAAGACCTTGGAATAAAGGGAAAGGATCTAATCGCTTTTCTGGAAAGCATCGGAATTTCCAAAAGCACTTCCTCTTCTGTAGAAGATGAAGAAATGAACATAATTCTGGATCATTATACAAAAGAATATGAAGTAAGCGATATTTCCTCATATTTATCCTCAAAAGCGACAAGTGAAAAGGCCGAAAAATCAGAGGCCGAAAAGCCGAAAACTGAAAAAGCAAAAGCCGAGGAAAAACCGCAAATCGCTGAGGTAAAATCAGTTCCCGCTCCGAAAATTCCGGAAGAAAAAATTCCGGAACAAAAGGCCGAAAAGCCTGCAAATGCCATTCCGTCAAAAGACGCTGTAAGATCCGCGGCTTCAATTGCACAGAGAGCCTCCGAACTTTCAAAAAAATTTGACAGACCTCAAAGTCAAAACGGGTACAAAAGACCTGAAAAGCAAAACTTTGAGCAAAAGAGCAATATTCAGAAATTTAACGACAGATTCCAAAATTTCCAGTCCAAACCGCAGAAAGATTTTAAAGACAAACCGTTCCAGCAAAGAAGCCGCGACAACGATTACGACAATGCTCCGGCACGCCAGCCTAAAATTGCACCGATATATGACAAAGACGGACGCGCAAGAAGCAGATTTGCCGCAGAAAGGCCGAAAGGAACGATTTCAGCGGACGTCAAACGCCCCGAAGGCGGCATCATAAACGAGAATGTAAGGCTTATCGATACAAGAGTTCAGGATATCGACCTTTCCAAATATGACGAAAGACTTGACAATCTTGTTCCGGACGAAATACAGGATTCCGGAAAAGGTTTACAAAAAATTAAAAAATCATCAAAATTCGATTCGCAAAATCAAAAAGGTTCTCAGTTAAAAGGCGCCGGCGGCAGAATTGCAAGAAATGAAGCTGCAGCAAGAGATTTTGCTTTTAACCAGGGTAAAAACAGAAAAGGAAAAGCCAAATACTCTTCGCCCGCAAAAGAGCAGGAAGTAAAGAAATTTACAGGACCTATAACCCTTCCGGAAGAGATAATGATTTCCGATCTTGCGGCAAAACTTAAAATCACGACCGGAGAAGTTATTAAAAAACTTCTTGCAATGGGTCTTGGAATGGACGCTGTCGGAGCAAATAAGTTTGTCGATTACGATACCGCCTTTCTGCTTGCCGATGAAATGGGCATTTCCGCAGAAAAAGAAGTTGTTGTAACTATAGAAGAAAAACTCTTCCACGACGAGGAAGACAAGGACGAAGAACTTGTTGAGAGAAGCCCTGTAGTTGTTGTAATGGGACATGTTGACCACGGAAAGACATCCCTTCTTGACGCAATAAGAAACACGAACGTAACGGCCGGCGAAGCAGGCGGTATCACCCAGGCTATCGGCGCATACACGGTTAAAGTAAAAGACAGAAATATTACATTTCTCGACACTCCCGGTCACGAAGCGTTTACCGCAATGCGTGCAAGAGGCGCGCAGATTACCGATATTGCAATCCTTGTTGTTGCCGCAGACGACGGAATTATGCCTCAGACAATTGAAGCTATAAACCATGCGAAAGCCGCCGGAGTTTCAATCATTGTTGCAATAAACAAGATAGATAAGGTCGGAGCAAATCCCGACGCCGTAAAACAGAATCTTACAAATTACGATCTTGTGCCGGAAGAATGGGGTGGCGATACGATATGCGTTCCAGTTTCGGCTCTTAAGCATAAAGGCATTGACGAACTTTTGGAAATGGTGCTTCTTGTAGCCGATATGAAAGAACTTAAGGCAAATCCCAAGAGAAGCGCAAAAGGCGTTGTCATTGAAGCAAAACTTGACAAAGGCCGCGGTCCCGTTGCAACAATTCTTGTTCAAAACGGTACATTGCATACGGGAGATATTGTTATTGCCGGAATGTCAATAGGACGAGTACGCGCCATGACTGATGATAAAGGAAAGGCCGTAAAAGAAGCAGGGCCGTCGATCCCGGTTGAAATTATAGGACTTTCGGAAGTTCCGAATGCGGGAGACGAGTTCAGAGTCGTTGAAAACGAACGTATGGCAAGAGAACTTGTCGAAAAGAGAAAAAATGAAGCAAAAGAAGAAATTTTCAAGGCCAACGCGAAAGTATCTCTCGATACGCTGTTTGAACAGATAAGCGAGGGAACAAAGGAACTTGACCTCATTGTCAAAGCCGATGTTCAGGGCTCTGCGGAGGCTGTCAAGAGTTCTCTTGAGAAACTTTCAAACGACGAAGTTAAAGTAAAAGTAATTCATGCGGGCGTCGGCGGAATAAAAGAAAGCGACGTTATGCTTGCAAGCGCGTCAAACGCGATTATAATAGGATTCAATGTCCGCCCCGACAAGGGTGCCATGGACTTTGCCGAAAGAAGCAAGGTCGACATCAGAACCTATCGCATAATTTACGAGTGCATTGAAGAAATAACAAGCGCAATAAACGGCATGCTTGCGCCGGAATATAAGGAAACAGTTCTCGGACACTGCAGCGTGCGTCAGACGATTCATGTTCCGGGCGTAGGATTTATTGCAGGTTCGTACGTCCAGGACGGAAAAGTTACGCGCCAGTGCAAAATCCGTGTTGTGCGCGACGGCGTTGTTATTTTCGAAGACAAGATTTCTTCTCTCAGGAGATTTAAAGACGACGTCAAGGAAGTTGCCCAGGGATTTGAATGCGGCATTGCCCTTGAAAAGTTTAACGATATAAAGGAAAACGACGTCCTCGAAGCCTTTATCATGGAAGAAATAAAAAGAGAAATATAATAATTTCCTCCGCGGACGCAAATAATATTTTCTTTTAAGTGCAAAAATAAGAACAAAATTACAAGGAGGAATTTTTATGCCTTCTCGAAACAACGGCGGAAATGTAAGACAATGGCGTATAAATGAAGAAATTTCAAAGGAAATTACTAATATTTTAAGAAAAATCAAAGACCCGAGAATCAAAAACGCATTTATAAGCATTGTGCGAGTAAACACAACGCCGGATCTTAAATTCTGCAAAATTTATTACAGTGTCTTTCAGGGAAAAAATTCAGTTTCCGAAGAAGAATACAAAGAAATAAAGAAAGGGCTCGACAGTGCCCTCGGATTCATAAGGCATGAATTGTGCCAAAATCTTAATCTCAGAGTAACTCCGCAGCTTACTTTTATTCGCGACGAGAGTATGGAATACGGAGCGAAAATATATGGGATATTAAAGGAACTCAATATTGAAAAAAATGAAGAATAAAATCCAAAACGGTGGTATTATATGAAAAGCAAACCCGACAGCCGCTTGTACTGCAGTCTCGAGAAAATCAAAACTTTATTGATTTTTATATTGTTTATCTGTCTTATTTTAATGTGCTTTGCATATGTGAATATAAGATATAAAAATCTTGCCGTTTCCATTCCGAAATTTGAAGATAACTACAAAATGGTTATTTCCAAAAACACCGGAGGCAGCAATCTTAACAACTCGGACTTGATTTCTCCCGTATTCATAGGAATTTCAAGCGGAAAATCAAAAAAAGCATGCTCATATGACAACGGCACAAATTACGCCGTATGGTCGGATATAAAGCAATATGCAGCGGAACTTTTTCAAAATCCGGGAACTATTATGGAATTTTCGGACGAATTGTCAAGAACTTCTTATATAAACAACATTTTAAGCGGATATGATTATATATTTTTTACATTCGGCAACGATATTCCGGCACAATGCTTTGTTCCCTTTATACTGAATAAGCCATCAGTCGTTCAAAATCCGTTTTATGTCCGTTCTCTTATAATGTCTGTCGACAAAAACAACACGCTTTTCGGAATTGCGATAGATTCAGACGGAAACATCGCTCAACTTTACTCTTCCGACAAAACATCTGTCACAAATGAAAAACTTTATGCGTATACTAACATTGCGCAAATGCCGAATTTTGAGATACAATATGTAAACGGCGTTCCGGTGCCGGTCTTTTCCGAAACAATTTATATAAACACTGCAAAAATATCTTCTTTTTCCGAAATTTTAAACGAAAATAATGCCGAAATTGTTTCCGATATATTAAAGTCTTTCAGTTTCAATCCGAACAACACAAAATTCTATACGGCGCTGGACGGCTCCGTGACTTATGTTGAAAATGAAGGCGATATAACGATAACAAAAAACGGAGAGATCACTTTTGCCTCTCTTCCTTCTTCCGGAATACCGATTTATGATATATTGAAATCACAAAATCATACCTATTCTTTTTCGGATAAACTTTTTGCTTCGGAACAGATTCTTTCGGGTCTTTGCAATTTCTATTTTACAAAAGATGCAAAAATAACCCTTGATACCTGCACATATGACGACGGTATTTTAAGCGTGAATTTTATATATACAATATCCGGAATACCTGTATCAAAAGAGTTTGGGTACGCAAAATTCGATTTTGATGACTCAAGCATCGTCGGTGCAAAGATATACCCGCTTATAGCCGAAATTTCCGACAAAAAAACCTCGGACGTTCCGCAAAACCTCATGCTTGCTCTTATAAAGGACTCGCTTAGCGGAAAGGGTGCGTATTCGTTTTTGCCCAAATATTCCGATTATGAAAATGACGGCAGCAGCATTCAGGCATATTTTGCCGTTGACGCAAAATAACCTGTCTTAAAATTGACACGGAGATAAAAATATGAATTGGAAAAATTTTAAGATTATTGTAATCGTTCTTCTTCTGATACTTAATATTTTTATTGCTTTCATGCTTAAGGACACATACGAAAGCACTGCCTTTTTATCGTCCGACCTGATTTTGCAGTCTGCAGCAAATCTTGAAACCAAAGGCTTATATATAAAGCCTTCCGCAATAGAGAAAAAAATACCTGAAATGTATGTGTACTCATACGAACAAAACATCCGCTACAGCAATGAGTCGTATGAAAATTATCAGAAGGACTATCCTTTCATTCAAAAACTGTTTTCCGGCATTGTTCAGAAAAACAAGAAGTATGAACCTAACTTTTTCAGTATTCCTTCGGGAATCTCCATATCTGTGAATGAAAAAAACAGCGATGTTCCTTTGGGTGTTATTTCTTTTACGAATGATTTTGACATTGAATACATAAACAGCGAATTTTCGTCAGAAAATATAGACGGATATATCGCATACGATATTTTTTCAGCCGGAAATGAAGATATACCGAAAAATGACGAAAAAATTGTAAAAAAATTTTTCACATCGCTTTATGGTAAAGTCGGCGCCGGAAAATATTACAAAATTTTGGGTGCCCAAAACTCGCCTTGCGGTCTTGTAATTTCATGCGCAATGAAAATAGACGGCTATGAGGTCTGCGATAAAATTTTAAATTTCTGCATTTCGGACGGAAAAATTATGTATATTAAAGGTTCGTGGTGTTTTCTTCCTCATGAAAAATCCTATGACTGCGATCTTATTGACGGGGTAAATATTCTTTACAAGACCGAAAAGGAAAACATTACGGTACTTTCCGAAAAAATGGCTTACCTTAGTATAAAATATGAAAACGGAAAATATTTAGTCATACCCACTTGGATTTTGAAATATACCTATGCCGGCGGCGACGCTATAAATTGCCTTGTCGACGCGGTAATAGGAGAAACTCATTCCGAAATATTGGCTGCATCAGAATAAAATACACTTTCTTAAATTGTAAATTTTAATTATAAATTTTATTATTTTTATGAAAATTTTTGATATTTTAAACAAAAAATATTTAATTTTTCCAAAAATATGCTATAATGATTTTATAAATTATTAATATTATTTTTTATTACTTTGATAATTACTGCATTTTATTTTTGCTTTTTTATATACACATAAATCACCACAGGTTTACTGTGATATTGTTGGGAGAAGTGATCTATGGACAAATTTATAATAAACGGCGGAAAACCACTGTTTGGAGAAATAGAAGTAAGCGGTATGAAAAATGCCGCAGTTGCTATTATATTCGGTACGATTTTAACCGAGGATATATGTATACTTGAAAACCTTCCGTGCATAAGCGACGTTACAAATTCCCTTGACATCCTTCGCAGCATGGGCGCAAAAATCAGAATGATCAACAAGTCGACATATGAAATTGATACAAGAAGAATTGTTCAGGGCAGTTCTCCTTATGATATCGTCAGAAAAATGCGCGCCTCATATTACGTGCTCGGCGCGGAACTCGGACGGTTCAAAAAAGCTCATGCCGCATATCCCGGAGGCTGCGACTTCGGCGTAAGACCGATTGACCAGCATATAAAGGGATTTACGTCTCTCGGAGCAAATGTTGACGTTGAAAGCGCATATATTGACGTAGACACGAACGAAAACGGTCTTGTCGGCTCGAATATATACATGGACTGCGTAACTGTCGGCGCAACTATAAATATTATGCTTGCGGCCTGCAGAGCTAAAGGCGTTACGGTTATTGAAAATGCAGCGCACGAACCTCACGTTGTAGACCTTGCGAATTTTCTGAATGCTTCCGGAGCAAATATTACGGGCGCCGGAACCGACGTCATAAAAATCAAAGGCGTTGAAAAACTGCACGGCGTAACATATGCTATAATTCCCGATATGATTGAAGCCGGCACGTTCATGATAGCCGCTGCCGCAACAAGAGGAAATGTCCTTATAAAAAATGTTATACCAAAACACCTTGAATCCATTTCGGCAAAACTCAAAGAAATGGGAGTTACGGTTGAAGAATATGACGATGCAGTAAGAATCTCGCTTACCGGTCCCCTTACAAAAGCAAACGTTAAAACCCTTCCGTACCCCGGTTTTCCTACCGATATGAATCCTCAGATGTGCGTGCTTATGTGCCTTGCAAAGGGAGTAAGTATCCTTTCGGAAGGCGTATGGGACAGCAGATTCAGGTATGTTGAAGAACTTCGGCTTATGGGCGCAAATATAAAGGTAGATGAAAAACTTGCAATAATTGACGGAGATACAACCTTCAGCGCAGCTCCCGTAAAGGCAGTTGACCTTCGGGCAGGCGCAGCTATGATAATAGCCGGCCTTTGTGCAAAAGGCAAAACCGAAATCGAAGAAGTAAACCACATTCTCCGCGGATATGAAGATATTGCCGGAAAACTCAGAGGCGTCGGTGCCGACATAAAACTTGTATCAGTATATGACGAAAGCGATATTCCAATTGCCACGTAACCTGCCGAAATGCAAGAAAACCTGCGCGATTATTTAAATAAAACAAAATAAATACCCCCGTTTTAACCGTGGTGCCATAAGAAAACATGAAAAAACCCAGTAAAATCAATGTTTTTTAGGGCAGCGGAAAACGGGGCGTGTCAAAACAACTGAATTATCAGACAGAAACAGGGTGTTGTCAAGCATGACAGCGCCCTTTTCTGTTCCCCGGCCAAGCCGCAGATTTTGAAAAA
>CAKSDR010000038.1 GCA_934446095.1 uncultured Eubacteriales bacterium
ATACAGTTTCATTAAGACAAGTAAATTAATTTCATGGGGGTTAAAAATCATGAATGAAAAAACGCCCGGGGAGAATAATGTATTCAGGGTGTCGTTTGCCGGGTTTATATGCAATATACTGCTTACGATAATAAAGTTTGCAGCCGGAATATGTGCAAATTCCGTGTCAATGCTGTCCGACGCTGTGCATTCGGCGGCAGATATTGTAAGTTCGGTTATGGTTATAATTGGAGTCGGTCTTACGAAAAAAAGCGCAATGCCAAAGGAGAAGGCACATAAAATAGAAGTGTCGATACTTATATTTTTATCGGTATTTATTTTTATAACGGGCATTGGAATCGGATTCGGGGGAATTAAAAAAATAATTACCGGAGAATACAAAAACGCAGAGATTCCGGGGATTGAAGCCTTGGTGGTGGCCGCCGTATCTATTGCCGCAAAGGAATTTTTGTATCTTTATACAAAATTCTGCGCGAAAAAATACGGTTCCGAAATACTGAAAGCAGATGCCGTTCATCATTGTTCCGATGTTTATTCTTCTGCCGGAAGTTTTATAGGCATAAGCGCAGCAATGCTCGGTCAATTGATATTTGAACCTTTGGCAAGTATTACAATAAGCGCCTTTATTATAAAACTCTCTCTTGATATTTTTAATGATATTACAGAAAAAATAAAAGGAAAAAAGAAAAATTCACCCGGTCTTAAGGACAGGTTGAAATAAATTTTTCAAAAGCGGAAAAGTGCAAAGATTTTGAGTCTTGCACTTTTCCTATATTTATTGACAAAACGGCGGATTTGTTTTACTATATATAAGGAGTTATTGTACTTTGCGGCACACGAACGCGCCGACTTCGAAATCCTGAAAACGAAAGGTGAAAAAATTGAAGTATTTACTGCCTTACTTAAAAAAATATAAATTTCAGAGCATTCTTGCCCCGCTTTTTAAAATGCTTGAGGCAATTTTTGAACTTATTGTGCCGATTATTGTGGCTCAGATTATAAATATAGGAATAAAAAACGGGGACAAAAACTATATAATCGTGCGGTTCGGGCTTTTGATCCTGATGGCAGTGCTGGGTCTTGCATGCAGTTTTACGGCGCAGTATTTTGCGGCGCGCGTTGCTGTCGGAACTTCCACACGGCTTCGTCATAACCTGCTTTCTCATATACAGTCGCTCGGTTTTCCCGAAAATGACAAAATAGGCACGTCTACGCTTATTACAAGAATGACATCCGACGTAAACCAGGTTCAGAACGGCATAAACATGTTTTTAAGACTGTTTTTAAGGAGCCCGTTTATTGTGTTCGGAACGCTTGTTATGGCGTTTACGATAAGTTCCCGCATTGCGCTTGTGTTCGTTTGCGTAATTCCCGTATTGTTTATTATGGTTTTCGGGATAATGCATATAACAAACCCAATGTATAAAAGGCAGCAAACGGCGGTTGACGATGTAACAAGGTCTACGCGTGAAAACCTTACGGGCGTAAGGGTTGTACGGGCATTTTCAAGGGAAGAAAAAGAGTACGAAATTTTTAAAGCCTTGAACGGAAGTCTTGAAAAGATACAGATTCTTGCGGGAAAAGTGAGCGCGCTTATGAACCCGCTTACTTATATTGTTATAAACGCGGGAATTATTCTTATTCTGTGGTTCGGCGCAAAAAATGTAAATTACGGAGATCTTTTGCCGGGCGATATTATAGCTCTTGTAAATTATATTTCTCAGATTCTTGTGGAACTTTTAAAACTTGCAAACCTTATTGTACTGCTCGGGCGTTCTTATGTGAGCATGGGACGCATAGGAGATATTTTCGATATGAAAAGTTCCATGAAGTTCGGTAATATAACAGAGGGCAAAACCGGAACCGATGAAATCTTAAGATTCGAAAATGTCGGGCTTAAATATAACGAAAATTCCGAAAGGGCGCTGTCCGGCATAAGTTTTTCAATAAAAAAAGGGCAGACTATAGGCATAATAGGCGGAACCGGCAGCGGAAAAACGTCGATTGTAAGCCTGATTTCAAGATTTTACGATGCAACAGAGGGCGAAATTTTATTTATGGGACTGCCTATAAAGGAATGGGATAAAAAGGCGCTGCGTGAAAAAATAGCCGTTGTTATGCAGAAAACCCAACTGTTTTCGGGAACGATAAGGAGTAATTTGCTTTACGGAAACCAAAATGCGGATGATGAGCAGATTTATAAGGCGCTTGAAATTGCCCAAGCTTTGGATTTCGTAAAGGCCGATGGAAAAACTCTTGACTCTGTTGTCGAGCAAGGAGGCAGAAATTTTTCCGGAGGACAGAAACAAAGGCTTTCGATTGCAAGAGCTGTTATCGCAAATCCGGAACTTTTAATACTTGACGACAGTTCGTCCGCACTTGACTATGCAACGGATGCAAATCTCAGACGCGCGCTTAAAACCATAGGTTCGGATACAACCGTAATTATAGTAAGCCAGAGGACGTCAAGCATTGCACATGCGGACAGAATTCTTGTGCTTGACGACGGAAAACTTGTCGGAAACGGGAACCATGAAAGTCTTCTTGAAAACTGCAGCGTTTACAGAGAAATTCATGAAAGTATTTCCAAAAAGGAGGGTGAATGATATGGATAAAATTAACATAAAACGGATTTTGACATATATCAAACCATATTTTGCCCTCGTAATCTTCAGTATTCTCTGCGCAGTGGTATCATCTGCCGCGGCGCTTCTGATTCCTATTTTCAGCGGAAAAGCAATTGATTTTATAATAGGAGAGGGGAATGTCGTCTTTGCCGGAGTTGCAAGATACTGCATATATATAGGAATAACCGTTATTTTGGCGGCGGGGGCACAAATGGGTCTTTCTGTCAGCAACAACAAAATAACATATGGCATATCGAGGGATATGCGAAATGAAGTTACCGGAAAAATTCACAGGCTGCCTTTGTCATATCTTGACTCGCACCCGTCAGGCGACCTTTTGAGCAGGGTTATTACCGATATTGATACTTTTGCCGACGGCATGCTTATGGGATTTTCCCGAATTTTTACGGGCGTTATGGCAATTGTCGGAACACTTGCCGTGATGTTTTACTACAATGCAATGATTACTCTTATAGTTTTTGTTTTAACGCCTCTTTCTTTGTTTGTAGCCTCTTTTATATCAAGACGCATTCACAAATATTTCATGCTTCAGGCGAAAGTGCGCGGAGAGGAAACCGCTCTTATCAATGAAGTTATAGACGGTCAGAAAGTAATATATGCATATTCTCATGAAGAAAAAACTCTTGAAGAGTTTGACGAGGTAAACGAAAGACTTGAAAAGGCTTTATTTAATGCAACATTTTTCTCAAGCCTTATAAATCCGAGCACAAGACTTGTAAACAACCTTGTCTATGCCGGAGTTGCTTTTGCAAGCGCGCTGTTTGCGCTGACCGGCGGCATAACCATAGGACAGATCAGCGTGTTTTTAAGTTATGCAAGCCAGTATGCAAAACCTTTTAACGAAATAAGCGAAGTTATAACCGAACTTCAGAATGCATCGGCATCGGTGAACCGCGTTTTCGAACTTTTGGATGAAAAGGAAGAAATTCCCGACAGTGAAAATGCAAGGGTGCTGACTGACGGAAGCGAGGTTGAACTTAAAAATATTTCGTTCGGATATGTTCCGGACAGGACGCTTATCAAAAATATTTCGCTAAGAGTCGAAAAGGGCTTCAGAACGGCAATCGTAGGGCCCACGGGGTGCGGAAAGACAACTCTTATAAATCTTCTTATGAGATTTTATCATGTAAACAGCGGAGAAATTTCGGTTAACGGAATAAATATAGAAAATATAACAAAAAAATCGTTAAGACAAAATTTCGGAATGGTTCTTCAGGATACATGGTTGAAACACGGAACCATAAAGGAAAACATAGCCTATGGAAAACCTGACGCGTCGGATGAAGAAATAATAACTGCGGCAAAAATGGCTTATGCGGATTCATTTATAAGAAGACTGCCGAACGGATACGATACTGTAATAAATGAAAACGGCGACGGTATATCAGCAGGACAGAAACAGTTATTATGCATTGCAAGGGTTATGCTGTGCCTGCCTCCAATGCTTATTCTTGACGAGGCAACTTCTTCGATAGATACAAGAACCGAACTTAAAATACAAGCAGCGTTTTCAAAACTGATGCAGGGAAGAACCAGTTTTATTGTGGCGCACCGGCTTTCCACGATAAGAGAGGCGGATATAATTCTTGTTATGAAAGACGGAAATATAATAGAGCAGGGAAATCACGAGGAACTTCTTTCTCAAAACGGGTTTTATGCAAAACTCTATAACAGCCAGTTTGCGGCGACATAACATTTTCCGGACATGAAGTCATGTCCGGAGTTTTATTTTAAAATTACTTTACATTGCCATAAAAAAGTGTTATAATAAAAACAGATGTTTGGTTTATATAGGGTAAATACTGTATAACAGACAAGAAAGTTTTATTAAATTTTTTGTATAATGACAACAAACCTTATAAAAGAGTCATGCATATAATATAATAAAAAATATCCGGAGGATAATTATGTTATATATGATAGCTTTATTTGCGCTTTGTTTTTTCGGCGCTATAGGTTTTGTTTATACGTTTGTTGAAATAATCAATATATTTGTTTGCAAAAAAGTGAACTGCCAGAGTTTTATACTGATAGACGGCAGCACTTCAAGCGAAGAAACGGAATATGCGATCCGCAACATTGAAAGCCTTATTCTGCGCGACAACCTGTATCCGTTTATAAAAGGCATAAAACTTACTGAAGATACTGTGATAAGCGATGAAATCTTTATTCGTCTTTCGATGGAATATAACAACATTTATAAAGTATAACTGTGTGAGGGATATTTGAAAATGGAGGAAAACGTTTCGGAAAAAATTGTCGGAACATGTGAAAATATAATATTCAGAAACGAAGAAAACGGATATACTGTATGCGATATCAATACCGGCGGAAATTGCGTTACGGCTGTCGGAATAATGCCGTTTATAAACGAAGGGGAAACTGTTTCGGTTTACGGAAACTGGACGTTTCATTTTTCCTTCGGAAAACAGTTTAAAGTCGAAAGATTCGAGAAACATCTTCCGACAAGCAAGGAGATGATACTGTCATATCTGTCATCGGGATCTGTAAGAGGGATAGGTCCTGTTATTGCAAATAGGATAGTTGACACATACGGCGAAGATTCTCTCGTAGTTATTGAAAATCATCCCGAATGGCTGTCTGACATAAGGGGAATTACACCCAAAAGAGCGCTGGAAATCGGAGAAGAATACAGAAGACTGTCAGGCCTTTGGAATTTGTCAATGGTTTTCGGTGAATTCTTCGGGCCGGCTCTTGCTATGAAAATATACAAACGATACGGACCTGCGTCGGTTGATATAATTAAAAACAATCCTTACGTTTTGTGTGATGAAGTAAGCGGAATCGGGTTTGAAAAGGCTGATAGTATTGCAAAAAAGTACGGAGTTGATGAAAATTCCCCGGCAAGGCTTGAGGCGGGAATAAAATACATTATGAATATCGAACTTAACAGGAATGAAAAATGTTACGTTCCCGTTGAATATCTTATAGAATCTTCAGCAGGAATTCTATGCTCTGATGAAAAAAGAATTTCAAATACTGTAAATCAGATGGTTTTTGGTGGCAGTCTTGTTGCCGTAAAGTTCGGAGGCAAGACTGTTATATACCTTGACTATGTTTACCGCGCGGAAAAGTACTGTGCGGAAAAACTTATTGCTATAGCTGAGTCTGCAATAAATATACCGTCGGACGAAACGGAAAAATATATAAAAAATGTCGAGGAAGAACTTGATATAACTTTTGCAAACCTGCAGAAGGAAGCAATAAAAAAAGCCCTTGTAAACGGACTTCTGGTTGTGACGGGAGGACCCGGAACCGGAAAAACCACTGTTATCAGGGCAATTCTTGAACTGTTTGATTCGCTTGGAATAAAAGCGATGCTTGCCGCACCTACGGGAAGAGCCGCAAAGAGGATGACTCATGCAACCGGCAGAGAGGCAAAAACAATACATAGACTTCTTGAACCGGAATTCGACAGCGACGGCAATATGTATTTTTGCAAATGTGAAGAAGACCCTCTGAAAACCGACGCGGTAATTATAGATGAAAGTTCTATGACAGATATACTTTTGATGTCTTCGTTGCTTAAAGCAATAAAGCCCGGCACAAAAGTGATTTTTATAGGCGACGGAGATCAGTTGCCTCCCGTAGGCGCAGGTTCTCCGTTTCGAGATATTATTTCCTCGGGTATTTTCGAATGCGTAAAACTTAATGAAATATTCAGACAGACAAACGGAAGCCTTATTGTCACGAACGCGCATAAAATAAATAACGGAATAAAACCTGACCTGTATCAGAAAAATTCCGATTTTTTCTTCATGAAAAGACAAAATGCGCAGGATGTCGTAAAACTTTGCATCGAATTGTGCAAAGAACGTCTGCCGAACGCATACGGATACGACAGTTTGTCCGACATACAGATTATATCTCCGAGCAGAAAAGGAGAAACCGGCACCGCAAATCTCAATAAATGCCTTCAGGAGAGTTTAAATCCTGCGGAAAATGCGAAAAATGAGAAGCATTACGGAGGCGTAATTTTCCGCACGGGAGACAAAGTCATGCAGATAAAAAATAACTATGATATTTCATGGAAAGATAATTTTGGGAACAGCGGGAACGGCGTATACAACGGGGATATAGGGATAATTTGTGAAATTTCTGCCGAAGAGGAATTTTTCAGAGTCAGGTTTGAGGACAAACTTGTAAGATATGAATTTGCACAGTTTGATGAAATTGAACATGCATTTGCAATTACGGTTCATAAAAGCCAGGGCAGCGAATATCCGTGCGTTATAATGCCGGTTTTTGATTCTCCGACGGGACTTCTTACAAGAAATATGCTCTATACCGCAGTTACGCGCGCACAAAATATGGCGATACTCATCGGGAAAGAAAGCGTAATTGAACAAATGATAGAAAATAACAGGCATATGAAAAGTTATACGGGGCTTGCAAGAATGCTAAAAAGCGCAAAAAAGGATAAGTAATATGAATAAAAATAACATAAGCGAAACAAAAAAATATATAAGCAATTCGGAAATTGAAACGGAAAATATAGCCTTGGATTTTGCAAATAGCCTTAAAAGCGGAGATTTTATAGCGTTTTACGGCGATTTGGGCTCCGGAAAGACGGCTTTTGTCAGGGGGCTTGCAAAAAACCTTTGCCCGAAGGCAAAGGTTTCAAGCCCGACATTTTCAATAGTAAACGAATATACGGGGGAAAGACTCAGTATATATCATTTCGACGTATATAGAATACTCGATGACGACAATCTGTATTCTACCGGCTTTTACGACTATTTTGACCGTCCCGGGGTTATTGTTGTTGAATGGAGCGAAAATATTCCGTTTGCGATTCCCGAAAAAAGATATGATATTATATTTGAAAAAATATCGGAAGAACAAAGAAACATTACTATAAATAAATATGATTAGCACATTTTAGCAAAAGTTTTGCAAAATTTTGTCTTGCCCGTAAAGCGGCGCGCCAATCAAAAGTAAGCCGCACAAAAAGCGAAAATAAGCCGCAGACAAAGACAAAATTTCATTGTTCAAAAGCCTAACAGGCGACAAACCTTATTTTAATGGGGCTGAAATGCCGAAAATTACAATTTCTGGTGCGAACAAATTAAGAGCGTACAGCAAATTTTTTTGCTGCACGCTAATTTTTTAATGTATATTATATCCGTCGCGTTTTCCGAGGTAATCAACGGGATCTACAGATACTCCGTCTTTTCTTATTTCAAGATGGACATGTATTCCGGTTGCCTGACCGGTTCTTCCCATTTTGCCTATTTGTTCGCCCTGAGCGACTCTTTGACCAACTTTTACAGTTGCCTTGTTCAGGTGGGCATAAACGGTTTCATAACCGTTTTCATGGCTTATTATTACGTGATTTCCGTATCCGCTTGTGTAACTTACTTTTGTTACAACTCCTCCGTCGGCTGCGACAACCGTAGCGTTAAGCGGGCCTTGTATATCCCATGCGAGATGATATTCGCGTTTCCCGTAATCCGAAACATACCGGAGTCCGTAACTTGAAGATATTTTGCCTTCATACGGCATTATGAATTTGCCTGTCGGCATTGTTCGGAGTTCTTCTTCGGTAGGCGTTCTTGTGCCGACATATATAACCTGCGTTACAGGGTTTCGTATAATTTCGCTTGAAACAAGAGTACGTGAAGTTTCTTCGGAGTTGATATACGAAACATTGTAAACGGATTTTTGCTTTCCCTTTATTCCCCGGATTTTTATTGAAGAGGAACCTTCAAGCAGGTCTTTTGTTTCAACGTAGGTTGTATCAAAGTCGATGTCTTCAGTAAACGTAACTTCTTTTGTTATTTTGTAGTTCAAGGTTATATCAACGGGAATGTAACTATCGATGTCGGAGGACGCAGCGACATTTTCATCCGTGGAAAGTTCGGCATTTTTGACGGTGCCCTGACCCTTAATAGTTGTGGCAGGAGAACTTTGTACGTCATTTTTAAATCTTAAAATATTATATACAAAGTCCGAGATGTAATACGTTTTTTGTATTTCTGTAGTTGTCTGAATGGGAGAAAGCCCGAGTGTTTTTCTTATGTCATTTTCGCCTACAAGCATGTTTTTCGGAAAATCAAGTTCCTGAATTCTTATATTATTGCCGTAGCTTACCGAGGCAGTTCCGCCGTTTAAACCTATATTCTGCTGCTTGTAGTAATCAAGAATTTCATTAAGAGCCTTTGTAAGAGCCGCTTTGTTTTGCGAAGCGACGATAAGAGCGTCATCAATATAAAGACCGTATGCCGGAACGATAGTTTTTTTAACGCTGTCATAAAGCGCAGAATATATTTGCGAATTCGACAGGTACTCGGGATTTTTTGCGTTTGAAAAACGGTAAGTAATCTCGCCGTTATACGTGTAGTTTCCGCCGATAGGCGACGAGATTGCTTTTTCAATGTTTTTTTCTTCAGAAATTACCTGACTGCAATCTTTTACAAGACCTATATAGTTTCCGTCAATGTAAAGGTCGAGTGAAATTGCGCTGTCAACCTGAAATTTTGCGGCAAAAAAACAAACGAGAGCGCAAAGAACGGGAATTATAAATTCGCGGCGGTTTTTAAATGACTTGCAGAAGGCGCGGACTCTTTTTATGGTATTGTCGGATTTTAAGAGTTGTTTTTTTCTGAAATTATTGATTTTAACCGGTAGATTTTTGATATTATTGCGTATTTTTGCAAGCAGCAGCGGGATTTTTAAAAGAATGTGAAGAAAGAACGACCAGATATTTTCTGTCCATAATTTTCTTTCGTTTTTATACCAGCCTTTCGGGTGGACAAAAGAATCGTGAAGTTCGGAATTTGTTTTCCTTTCAGCGTGGTCAAACCTGTGCAGAAAAGAGATGAATATCGCGTTGTAAAAACTTTCGATTACCGAAAGTCCGCCAAGTCTGAAATTTGCATATAGAAAACTGTAACTGTTTGTGTCGATGCTGTGATTTACAATATATTCCTTTGAGGCAATTCCCTTACGGTATAATTTTATGAGTTTCTTTTTCTTTTTACGTGAAATTTTTTTATAAGGCGAATGTATATTTTCTTTTATATCAGTATTTTTATCAATATTTTCAGCGTCTTTGTATTTATTGAAATCATCTGAATTATAACTCATACATATCCTCCTTTATAAATTTTTCTGTATATTTACATATTATACTATAAATTGCAGAAAAAATCAACTTGAGGGATTTTTTCCGTTTTCTGCAAGTACAAAAGGAACAAAAAGAAAAATTTAAAGTCAAATAAATAACGGAAATTTTTGAAATAAGGAGAAATTTATAATGCGAAAAAGAATCGCAGCCGTTTTGCTGCTGGCAGGAGTATGTTTAAATTTTGTTTCATGTAAAGTACAGTGTCCGGACGCAGGCGGCAATGAAGATACACCGCTTGAAAATGCAGGTGAAAACATGCGCGTGCGAATCATAAGCAGGGATGAAGACGGCTTTGTTGCCGCCGGCATTGACGATGAAGACGGATCGGTATTCTTTATTGAACATAGCGATATGGATGGGGTAGACAAAAAAATAGTTCCGGGCGATGTGGTGAAGTTTTCATATGATAATATAAATAAAGATACAGAGCCGTATCTTATTGATAAAATTGAAGATCCAGAGATTTTAAACTCTGAATTTAACAACCTTTCGAGTTTGTACCTTAAGGTTTTTGAAGACTTGTGGGAAGAAGAGAAACAGCTTCTTTCGCAAGGTATAAGTTATCTCGGGGTAGATATGTCAAAGACCGGCATTTCAAAATCTGAAAAAATGGCAGTTGCATACATATTTGCAGAAAATCACGGTGCAAAACCGATAATGGGCACTTTTGAAGAACTGAAAGAAGCCAGGTATATAGATGAGGAAAACCTGTATTTCAAAGACGGTTGTCTTTTCAGTGTTAGAGAAGACCAAAAAGGTGAAGAAGCAAATTCGGATATCAAATTCACAGCCGGAGTGTGGATGAGCGGTCTTTGTGCATATTATATGGGGGACTGCACGGCTCATATGCTGAAAAACGGAACGTGGAGCGATTATAAAGTAGGATATTTCGCCGTTTCGTAAATTTAATTTAAAATCCGCCGTCAATTTTTGACGGCGGATTTTTTGTCGAAATTTTTATACAAAATGTAAAAAAATATATATTTTTAATAAAGTGTTTGACAATTTTAATAAATTTTGCTATAATGATAAATACGCTTGATGAAGATTTTGTATCGGGAGGTGAGACTGTGGCGGAGAAAAACTGTAAAATATATGCTTTTGCAAATCAGAAGGGCGGAGTCGGAAAGACGACATCTGCGGTTAATATATCTGCAGCAGTCGGAGTTCTCGGTAAAAAAACTTTGCTTGTGGACATGGATCCCCAGGGCAATTCTACAAGCGGAGCCGGAATCAGCAAGAGAGTTTCATTATCGGTTTACGATACAATTATAAATGATATTGATATTTCCGGTGTTATAAAGAAAACAAAATTCAAAAATCTTGACCTTCTTCCGTCAACAATAGCTCTTGCGGGAGCAGAGATTGAACTTGTCGACAGGGAAGGCAGAGAATATATGCTTAAAAAGGCGCTTGATAAAGTGCGTGATAAGTACGACTTTATCTTTATCGACTGCCCTCCGTCGCTCGGTCTTTTGACAATAAACGGACTTTGCGCAAGCGACGGCGTAATAGTTCCCATGCAGTGCGAATATTTTGCGCTTGAAGGTTTATCGCAGCTTACAATGACGATAGCCCAGATAAAGCGTCTTTATAACCATGACCTTGAACTGTCGGGCGTTATTATTACTATGTTTGACGGAAGGCTTAACCTTTCTCTTCAGGTTCTTGAAGAAATAAAAAAACATTTTCCCGGTAAAATTTTCAAAACGCCGGTTCCGAGAAATGTCAGACTCAGCGAGGCCCCGAGTTACGGAATGCCTGCCATGTACTACGACAAGTATTCTAAAGGTGCGCTTGCTTACAATGATATTGCAAAAGAAATTGCCCAGTTGTAATCTTTTGATGGTTGCCGCTGCACTATGATTTTTATTGCCTGCGAAACCCGCAGGCTTATTTTTATAATTAAGGGTTTTACAATGAAAAACAATGAGTATAAAAGCAGGCTTTCTGTGCGTGAAATGGTGTTGTTTGCGATTCTGGGTACACTGATGGTCGCTTCAAAAAAAGCCATGGAGTTTCTTCCGAACATTCATATGCTCGGACTTTTTATCATGTCAATAACAATAGTTTACCGTGTGCGCGCCCTTATTCCGATATATATTTATATTTTTCTGGACGGGCTTTTAGGCGGGTTTGCCTTGTGGTGGATTCCATATCTTTACATATGGACGGTGCTTTGGGGTTTTACAATATTAATACCCAAAAATATCTCGTCAAAGGCTGCGATGATAGTATATCCTGCGGTCTGTTCGCTTCACGGAATATTGTTTGGTACGCTGTACGCTCCGGCGCAGGCGATAATGTTCGGACTTTCTTTTAAAAAGACGATTGCGTGGATAGTAGCGGGCATCCCATTTGACATTATTCATGCGGTGAGCAACTTTTGCATGGGACTCATGGTTCTGCCGCTATCAAACGCGCTTTTAAAACTTGAAAATTATTATACGGGTGCGAATAAATAAAAATGCTGTCCGAAATAGTTCGGACAGCATTTTTGCTGGTGACCCGTACGGGAATCGAACCCATGTTACAGCCGTGAAAGGGCCGTGTCTTAACCGCTTGACCAACGGGCCGG
>CAKSDR010000039.1 GCA_934446095.1 uncultured Eubacteriales bacterium
GAAGATGGACACGAAGACGAAAAAGAAAACCATAATGCTGACCCGCATATATGGACAAGCATCGAAAACGCAGAAAAAATAGTTCGCACAATATGCGGCGCCGTTTGCGAACTTGACGCCGAAAATGCTCAGTTTTACAAAGAAAACGCTGAAAATTATATCGATAAACTGTCTTCGCTTGACAATGATTTTAAAAAATGTGTGGAAAATGCGGTCCACAAAAAAATATATGTTGCCGGAAAGTTTTCGCTTGCGTATTTTGTGAATGAGTACGGCCTTTCATACCTGTCGCTGTACGATTCATGCTCGGAGTCTTCCGAGCCGAGTCCCAAAAGACTGAACCTTATGATAAACGAAATAAATGAAAACAATATCAAAGTTGTATTTTATCCGGAACTTTCGGACACAAAAATTGCGGACAGCATTTGTGAAAAAACCTCTGCCTGCGCAAAAGTTTTCCATTCGTGCCACAATTTGTCGAAAAAAGATTTTGAAGACGGCGAAACATATCTTTCACTTATGCAAAAAAACCTTGAAAACCTTGAGGAGGCTTTAAATTGAACCCAATATTTAAAGTGCAAAATTTAACCGTTGCCTATGAAAATATAAATGTTTTGGAAAATATCGGCTTTGAAGTTTTTCCGAAAGATTATCTTTGCATCGTGGGAGAAAACGGCGCCGGAAAAAGCACTCTTGTAAAAACTCTGTTGGGATTTGTTAAAGCAAAGTCGGGGAAAATTGAGTTTTCAGGCGAAAACCCGGTAAGAATAGGATATCTTTCTCAGCAGACGCCGGGTCAGCGCGATTTTCCGGCAACTGTAAACGAGGTTGTGATGCAGGGCTGTATTCCGTCATGCAAACTTTTGAAATTCTACGGAAAAGCGCAGAAAGAAAAAGCAAAAGAGTATATGGAGTACCTCGGAATATACGGCTTAAAAAACAGATCGGTCACGGAACTTTCGGGCGGACAGCGCAGAAGGGTATTTCTTGCAAGAGCGATTCTTGCCGCCGAAAAAGTGATAATTCTTGACGAGCCGACATCGGGCCTTAGTTTAAATGCCGCAGACGATTTTTACAAATGCATTGAAAAACTTAACAAGGAAAAGAATATTACCGTGATCATGGTAACGCACGATATAAAAAATGCGCTTAAATATTCAAACAAAGTTCTTCATCTTGAAAAATCTTCGTATTTTTTCGGAAGCACGGAAGATTATATAAAGCATGGCATGTCGGAAAATATTCTTAAAAAAAGTGACGGAGAAGAAAGATGACGGATTTTTTTACTGCATTATTTACAAACAGCATGCTTTCAAGAGGCGCGCTTGCCGGAGTTCTGGTATCGCTGTGCGCATCGCTTCTTGGGGTAAGCCTTGTTCTTAAAAGATATTCGATGATAGGCGACGGGCTTTCGCATGTGGCGTTCGGAACGCTGTCGGTTGCCGCGGCTGCAAATATCGCTCCGCTTTATCTTACAATCCCGATAGTTACGATTGCCGCGTTTTTATTGCTTATAATATCCGAGAGCAGCAAAATAAAGGGAGATTCCGCAATCGCACTTATAGCAAGCACGGCGCTTTCCGCGGGCGTTATAGTATCTGCTGTCGGCGGCGTCAATATCGATGTAAACAGTTACATGTTCGGAAGCATACTTCTTGTAAGCAAAAGCGACTTTAAGGTATGCATTCTGCTTTCTGCTGTTGTTTTGACGATGTTTTCGTTTTTTTATAATGCAATATTTTGCATAACATATGACGAAACTTTTTCAAAGGCGTCAGGGATAAAAGTTTTTGCATACAAGGGTGCGATAGCATTCATGACGGCTCTTACAGTGGTTATCGGCATGAAGATTATGGGTACGCTTATGATATCAAGCCTTATAATTTTTCCTTCGCTTTCGTCGATGAGGGTATTTAAAAGTTTCAGGGGAGTTGTGATTTCTTCCGGAATAGTTTCCGTCACATGCTTTCTTGCCGGACTTTATTTTTCGTATTTGCTTGATTTGCCGACCGGTGCAAGCGTTGTTGCGGCAAACGCCGCGGCATTCCTGATTTTTTTTGCATACGGCAAAATTTCCCGTTGACAAAAGAGAAAAGTTATTGTATAATTTAATCTGTTTTCGGAACGCTTTACGGAGGAAAATTTATGAAAAAAAACGAGGAAAATGTAATTTTGGATCTTTTGCCGCTTTATTCCGGCGCAAAAGAAAAAATTGAGTTTTCATTCCTGCTTTTTCCGGAATTTTCCAAGGGTACCGATTTGAATTTCAAAGACGGAGTTGCAGTTTCCGGAAGCGTTGTTCAGAGAGCCTCCGGAAAAACAAAGGAAAAAGGCTTTACGGAACTTCGCATATCCGAAAAGGGCGTATACCATACAAGATGCGCAAGATGCTGCGAAGACGTATGCAAAACGCTTGATATTTCCGGAACCCAGATAATTGTTTCGAAACTGCAGGACGATGAAGAAGACGAAAATTATATTCTTGCATGCGACGATAAGATAAATCTTACGCAGACGGCAAGTGAATTTTTATTCTGCAACCTTCCTTATAAAGTTTTATGCAAAGACGGCTGCAAGGGATTGTGCCCCATGTGCGGAGAAAACCTAAATACCGGTTCGTGCCGTTGCAAAAACGAAAATATTGACCCAAGACTTGCAATTTTAAAAAAATTACTTGACAAATGATAAAATAAGATGTATAATTATTCGTCAGCAGATTATGCAATGAATTTTTTGATATATACTAAGGAGGTTTTTCTAATGGCAGTACCAAAGAGAAAAGTGTCAAAGGCAAGAAGAGATAAAAGACGCAGCAATGTTTGGAAACTTTCGATTCCGGGCTTTACAAAGTGCCCGAAATGCGGAGAATTCAATCTTTCACATAGAGTTTGCAGAAACTGTAAAACATATGCCGGCAAGGATTATTCCGACGCCAAGGTGAAAGCAGAAGCAAAGGCTTAAACGCTGATTGTTTTTGAATAAGTTGAAATAGCACGCAAGAAAACGGAGGAGGACTGCAAAATTGTTCTTCTCTTTTTTTATAACTTTTTCGGGGAGTGAAAATTTTGGTAAGAATAAAAAGCGTACTTCCGAATTCTCTGTGCGCTAAGGCGGGAATTTGTGAAAATGATTTTTTAATAAAAGTGAACGGCAACGAGATTACCGACGTTCTTGACTATAAATATTACACTTCCGACAAAAAACTTACGCTTTTATTATCAAGAAACGACGTTCCTTTTGAAAAAGAAATCAGAAAAAAAGACGAGTACGACGATCTTGGGCTTGAATTTGAAAGTTACCTTATGGACAAGCAGCATTGCTGCAAAAACAAATGTATCTTTTGCTTTATCGACCAGAATCCGTGCGGCATGAGGGATACTGTCTATTTTAAGGACGATGATTCGAGAATGTCTTTCTTTTACGGGAATTATGTAACTCTTACAAACCTTTCGCAAAAGGATATAGACAGAATAATAAAGATGAGAATTTCTCCCGTTAATATCTCTGTTCATACGACAAATCCGGAACTTCGGGTAAAAATGATGAAAAATAAGTTTGCTGGAGAAAGTTTAAAATACCTTGACGATTTTTATAAAGGACAGATTATGATGAACTGCCAAATCGTTTTGTGTAAAAATGTAAATGACGGAAAGGAACTCGAAAGGTCGCTTTCGGACCTTGCAAAATACTATCCGTTTGTGGAAAGCATAGCCGTTGTGCCGTCGGGACTTACCTGTTACAGGGAAGGACTTTTTAAACTTGAAGAATTTTCGCCGGACGACTGCAATGAAGTTATTTCAATAATAGATAAATACGGCGCCGAAAATCTTGAAAAATTCGGAACAAGACTTGTTTATGCTTCGGATGAATGGTATGTAAGGGCGGGAAAAAACATTCCAAAATCTGATTACTACGAAGAATATATGCAACTTGAAAACGGCGTCGGCATGATAAGATCTATGTCTGATGAAATAGACGACGAAATAGACTACCTTTCGGAAATCGGATTTTTACCGGAAAAAGACAGGAAAGTGTCTGTGGTAACGGGTGAGGCTGCATATAAATTTATTTCTGAGTCTGTTGAAAAAATAAAAAATAAATGGTATAATTTTAATTGCAGCGTATATCTTGCCAAAAATCTGTTTTTTGGCGGCGGAGTTACCGTCGCGGGTCTTCTTACCGGCAGCGACCTTGTATCCGCACTTTCGGACAAAGATCTCGGAAATACTCTTTTTATACCGTCCGTTATGCTGCGTCACGAGAAAGATAAATTTCTTGACGATATGACAGTCCCTGAACTTTCGGAAAAACTCGGAGTCGAAATCTGCGATATTTCAAACGACGGCCGCGAGTTTACCGACAAAATTCTGGGATACAGATAAATTTTTAAACAGCCAAAGGAGTTTTTGTTTTGTCAAAACCGATTGTTGCAATTGTCGGAAGACCTAATGTTGGGAAAAGCACTTTTTTTAATAAACTTACCGGCAAAAGAATTTCTATTGTAGAGGATATTCCCGGTGTTACAAGGGACAGGATATATTATGAAACCGACTGGAACGGCAGGAGTATTATGCTTGTCGATACCGGAGGAATAGAACCCGATACAAACGATATTATAATGTCTCATATAAAAATGCAGGCTCAGATTGCAATAGAAAGCGCCGATGTTATCGTATTCATGTGTGATTTTAAAGCGGGAGTTACAGCCGACGACAAGGAAATTGCAAATATGCTTAGAAAAAGTTCAAAGCCGGTTGTCCTTTGTGTAAATAAAATGGATAAAATAGGGGATACACCGCTTGAGTTTTATGAATTTTACGAACTCGGACTCGGCGAGCCCATTGCTCTTTCTTCGGTTCACGGAACCGGCTCCGGAGACGTTCTTGAAAAAGTCTGCGAATACCTTCCTGAAAAAGAGCAGGATGAACAGGAGGACGACACTGTAAAAGTTGCGGTAATAGGGAAACCAAACGCCGGAAAAAGTTCGCTTGTAAATAAAATACTCGGAGAAGACCGAATGATAGTGTCGGATATTGCCGGCACAACAAGGGACGCTATTGACTCGAATGTTGAAAATTCTTTCGGAAAATATGTTTTTATTGATACTGCAGGTATCAGAAAAAGCGGAAAAATTGAAGACAGCATAGAGAGATACAGCGTTTTCCGCGCGCAACTCGCAGTTGAGCGTTCCGATGTGTGTATTATAATGATTGACGCCACAAAAGGCGTTACGGCACAGGATGAAAGAATCGCAGGAATTGCGCACGAAAACGGCAAAGCCTCAATTATTGCTGTCAATAAATGGGACCTCGTTGAAAAAGACGGCAAGACGCTTGATAATATGCGCAAGGATATATATGCGGCTCTTTCATATATGACATATGCCCCCGTTCTTTTTATATCAGCAAAGACGGGGCAGAGAATTGACAGAATCTTTGAACTTGTAAATTATGTCAATAATCAGTCGGCAATGCGTATATCGACAGGAATGCTGAATGATGTCATAAACGATGCGATAACAAGGGTGCAGCCGCCGTCAGACAAAGGCAAAAGACTTAAAATATATTATGCAACGCAGACCGGAGTCAAGGCCCCCACGTTTGTAATTTTCTGCAACAGCGCGCAACTTTTCCACTTTTCTTATCAAAGATATATTGAAAACCGGCTGCGTGAAACATTCGGGTTTGAGGGCACGCCTATAAAAATCATTATTCGTGAAAAAGGCGACGACGAAAAACAATAAGGGGGATTCTGCATGAACTTTTTGGATTTGCTTGCAAACGGAGTTGTTCCGAAATATTCCACTGACATTCTGCTTCTTGTTTTGGGATATATACTCTGCGCGCTTTTGGGATATACTCTCGGAAGTTTGAATTTTGCACTTATAATTTCAAAAACCAAATACCATGACGATATAAGAAAGTACGGAAGCAAAAACGCGGGCATGACAAACATGCTGCGTACGTATGGCAAAAAAGACGCCGCGCTTACTTTTCTCGGGGACGCATTGAAGACCGCGCTTGCAATTTTTTTGGGAATGCTGATTATGGGAAGATATAACGGCGGAAATTACATGTGCGCGATATTTGCAATTATTGGGCATATATTCCCATGCTTTTTCGGCTTTCGCGGCGGAAAAGGTGTGGTTGCCGCAGCGGTTACAATACTTATGCTAAATCCGATTGCCTTTGCGGTAATTATTGTCATGTTTGTAATTATAGTTGCAATTTCAAAGTATATTTCATTGGGCTCTGTTATCTGCGCTATGGCATATCCTCTTGTTATAAACGTGCTGTCCGCGCCTGCGGAAAAAGGTACTGCGTCTATTTTTGCTCTGATAATCTCGATAATCGTAATTATAATGCACAAAGATAATATAAAACGCCTTATGACCGGAAAAGAATCAAAAATATCTCTCGGCAAGAAGAAAACGAAGAAATTTACCGTGTCACAGGAAAACAAAAACAATAAATAAAGAGTTGTTTGAAATGCGGGACAAAAATTTTGATTTTAAAAAAGAAAATGATAAAATTCTTCTGAATTTGAAAAAAGAGGATATAAAATCCGGCACGGAAATTACGGCCGGAAAAAAAACGTTCGGGAGATTTGCTTCTGCGTTTTTCTATGTTCTTTGCTCACTGCTGCTTTTATACGGGGTATCAAAAGTGGCCTTCGAACTGATTTCCTACAGAAAGGCCGATAATATATATCAGAACATAAGAGATGCGTTTTATAACGGAACCGGCTTTTTGGACAATACAAAACTCGGGTATCTTTCAAAACCCGACAATGTTCTGCGCGAAACAAAACTTGTTACGGACTCCGCTGATAAAATTTCTGTTGAAAATGACAAAAGTTCGCTTCAAACGGACCTCGAGATAATACTTCCAAACATACAAAGACTGAAAAATATAAATAAGAACGCATTCGGCTGGATAAAAATTGAGGGCACGAGAGTCGATTATCCGGTTATGCAGGGGAATGACAACGAGTTTTATTTAAGCCACGGTCCAGACAGATCATACCTTATTTCAGGTTCGATTTTTCTCGACTGCAATAACAGCCAAAAAATAAAAAACAACAGAAACACCTGCGTTTACGGCCATAATATGAGCGACGGAACAATGTTTCAGACAATAATGAATTTTAAGGATAAAAAGATTTTCGACAGTTGTAAAATTGAATTTCTGACATCTGACGGGATTTATTTATATACTCCGTTTTCCGCATATGAGGCGGAGGCGGAATACAATTTTTTTCAGACGGATTTTTACAGCGACCAAGAATTTTTATCTTTTGTTGACAGCATAAAACAGCCTTCCATGCATTATTCTGCGATAACTCCGGGTGCCGGCGACAAGATAATTACGCTTATGACATGTACAAATTCCGTTATAAACAAAAGATTTGTGGTGCATGGAATTCTTTCGGAATATATAGAAAAATAAAAGGAGAACATAATGAAGAATATCAAAAGCCTTACTTCGGCAATTGCAGTGTTCATATGGGTTTTATTTATTTCGGTGCTTATGATAAGAATGCCTTCGTCATACCTGTACTCTTTTACGGATATGCCGGCATTTGACAAAATATTTTCGATTATATACGGCGGAATTTTAATTGCGTGCATAATTTATGGCTTTCTCTCAAAAAACAAATTGCTGATGTGCGCATGCACTTTTCACAGTTTTGCAATAATTGCAGGCGTTATTCTTTATGCCGTGGTAATTATTGCAAATGATCCCACAACGCCGTTCGCCATGTTTTTGTACCTTATAAATCCTTTTGCCGGAATTTTTGAACTTCCGTCCGCAATCGTCATCTCTTTTCTGCTTTTCGTCTTGATTTTTCCGGGCGTTTTTCTTCTGATTTTGAAAAAACAGGATAAGAAAAATTTAAAATAAAGAAAAAAACGCAAGAAAAATTCTTGCGTTTTTTTAGGCATGAAATTTATACCGCTGCTTTGTTTTTGAGCCTTAAATTATCGGCAATCAGCGCGATAAATTCAGAATTTGTGGGTTTTCCTCTCGAATTTTGAACGGTGTATCCGAATATTGAATTGAGCACATCAAGGTCGCCTCTGTCCCACGCTACCTCAATGGCGTGCCGTATTGCACGCTCTACTCTCGATGAAGTTGTACTGTATTGTTTTGCCACGGACGGATAAAGTATTTTGGTTACCGAATTTATAATTTCATTGTCGGTTACGGTCATTATAATTGCCGTTCTTAAATATTGATATCCTTTTATGTGCGCCGGAACTCCTATCTGATGAATTATTTTCGTAACCTGCGTTTCAAGATCGGACGCGTCGTCCGAATTTATCTTGCTTTTTATCGAATAACGCATGCTGTTGCATGCCTTCATAATTCTTGTGGCAAGAAAACCGAAATCCACCGGCTTCATTATGCAGTATGACGCGCCGGCTTCGCTTGCTTCTTTTATCATGTCAATGTTATTGATGCCGGTTGCAATTATAAATGTTGGAGGAGCTACCGGTTTCATGTTGAAAATCTGCGTGATAACGCCGATTCCGTCCAATTTTGAAAGCCATAAGTCTAAAATTACGGCGTCCGGCCGCGTCTGGCAAATTTTTTGTACCGCTGTTTCTCCGTCCGACGCTTCCGCAACTATCTCAAATTGTGCCGAGGGAAGACTTTCCTTGCATTTTGTCCTGAATTCTAAATCACTGTCCGCTATTACTACCTTAATTCTGTGCTCCATAGTTCTAAATCCATGCCTTTCTATAATAGTTTTTGTTTTTATTTATGAAAGAGCAGAGAAAGTTTCTACTTGCTCGTTACTCAACTATGGATATATTACCATAAATTACCATAAAAAGCAATAGTAAAACTTAAAATTTTTCATTTTCAGTAACTTTTACATAAAAATAAGATAATATATTATTACTTTTTAACAAATTATCTTTGCAATAAATGTCGAGTCCGAAAAAACTTTGTAAAAAGCGATTGACAAATGTATAAAAAGAAGATATAATATGAGTAAAGATATTTCCGAATATGAAGCGATTTTGCAAAATCCCTGAGTATAAGGCTTAAAAATATTAAAAACGGACAAAATTATAATGTCTGAATTTTTCTGACGGAATTATCTGTATTATAAGATATATTATCGTCAGATTTTGTTTTTTTTGGAGGAAACGATGAAAAGAATAGCAGCAGTAAGCATTATAGTTGAGAACAAAGAAACAGTGATGACCGTAAACGGAATATTGCATGAATATGAGGATAACATTCTTGGCAGAATGGGGCTTCCTATGCATGAATACGGGATATCGGTTATTACTCTTGTATGCATCGGGGATAACGACACTCTAAGTTCCTTATCGGGCAAACTCGGCAGAATATCGGGAATAAAAGTAAAGGTTTCCTATTCGGATGTAAAAATTGGCGAAGGGAAATAGTGCGATTCCGCAATATTCGCACTAACTTTAAAAATTTCACTGCGGAGAAAGAGTAAAAAATGAAAAACAAAAAAGTGTTATGGATTGCAAGAACTGCAATGTATTTGGCATTATGCGTCGCATGTCAGACAGTACTGAGAATGTTTCTGACCGGAATCACACAGGTTTTGGTGGTAGGTTCTCTTGTAAACCTTTTTCTTATTGCAAGTACTGTTACCGATGGCTTTTGGAGCGGTTTCTGCGTATCTGTCGCGGCTCCGGTTATCGCCTTTCTGCAAGGACATCTTCCGCCTCTCGTTCCTTTTATGATATTGGTCGTGGCGCTCGGAAATATCGCAATCGTTGCAATGGTATCTCTTTATAAGCCGCTGTACAGAAAAACCGGAAAAGAAATGTTCTCTTTGGCGTTTTCGATGATTGCCGGCTCTGTTTTAAAATTTGCGGTGCTTATGGGGCTTGTCAGACTTCTCGTAATTCCTTATTTTGTAAATTCAAGTTCCGCAATTCCGGAAAAAGCAAAAGCTGCAATGACGGCAACATTTAATCTGAACTTCTCATGGCCGCAGCTTGTAACGGCTCTTGCAGGTTCTGTAATTTTCTTCGTGATTTTCCCGGCTTACAAGCAAATAATGAAAAATAATAAATGATTAAATAAAAAAACGGGATTTGTTCCCGTTTTTTATATTTTTTAAAGAAATAAGTGCATAAATTTTCTCGAAAAATTTTGTTCATTATTAACAAATTATATTTTATTTAACATAAAATGTTGACTTTTTTCTTGCGTCATGTTAATATAAGAATACAGGTTTGACGTTGTAATTTAAGGCTTTTGGTCAAATTACACAAATCAAAACGGTCGAACTAAAAATTGTGGAGGAAACAAGGATTATGAAAAAAATTTTATCCATTGTACTTGCAGTTATGCTTGTACTTACTGCCGTTTCCGCATTTACCGCATCCGCAGAAGAAACAGGAAAAGTTTTCTATGTAAAAACGGGTGCTGAAAACGGCGACGGAACTCAGAGAAACCCTTTCGGTACTTTTGATGAAGCGATTACTGCTATAGGACCTACAGACGACGGTACTATATATGTTATCGGAACTATCAATTTCCAGATTTCGGATATTCCGCATGAAGGAATGATTACCGTAAAAGGTATGTCCAAAAACTCTCGTATAAAAGTAGGCGCTCAGGCCGGCGTTCTTATCTATGGTCCTATGACATTTTCGGATATCGTAATGGACTGGGGAAGATGGTCGAACTTCAATATTTACGGTCAGACTCTTGTAATCGATACAGATTTGCCTAACGAAGTTCCCGTTCACTTGGGACCTGGTGAAGGTGTAGTTGATACAGTTAACTATACCCATAACAGCGGCTGGCTTTATGCTATAAATCTCGGCGCATATTCAAACTCATACTCGAACGGTGTTTCCGGAGACGTTAATATTACAGTTAACGGCGGTGAAATCCGTGAAATCGATGTATATGCAGACCATTATCTCAGCAGCCATACCGGTATTACTATTTCCGGTAACGTAAATATCGTTATTAACGGCGGTACAATCGGAAAATTTCAGGGTGAAGGTCCTTACAACGCAAAAGTTGAAGGCGCTGTAAACATTATCTGCAATAACGGTGTTGCAGCACCTCAGGGCGGCTTCTGGGCAGGAAATGTTGGTCAGGGTATTTATAAAGTTTATTCCGGCGAACACGGAAAAGTTACACCCACAGATCAAGTCGGCGTATTCAACGTTCAGGCAGACCCCGGTTACACAGCTGTTATTTACGGCGAACCTTATGAAAACGGTCTTGTAGAACTTCAGACAGGTGAAAATGAAATATTCTATGAATATACAGGTGATGAATCTTCAAGCAACAAAACAATAAAACTCACTATCGGTTCAAACATATTGACAAAGAACGGCGTTAACTCTACAATTGATGTTCCCGCACAGATAATCAATAACAGAACGATGGTTCCTCTCCGTGCAATATTCGAAGCGCTTGACGCAAGCGTTGAATGGGATGCAGCAACAAAGACAGTTACTTCCGTAAAAGGAAATACAACTGTAAAACTTACAGTAGGTGTTGCTTCTATAAACGTAAACGGAGTTGATAAGGCTCTCGATGTTCCCGGTCAGATAGTTTCCAACAGAACTTTGGTTCCTGCACGTGCTGTAGCCGAAGCTTTTGGATGCGACGTACAATGGGACGCAGCGACAAAAACTGTTACAATTGTTAGTAAATAATTTTTAAAACAGTATATGACAGCTGCCGCGAAAGCGGCAGTTGTTTTTTACTGTAAATTTTTTAAGGAATATATTTTTATAAAAATGAATCTGACATTTAAACACACAAAACTTGCCTGTTATATAGGCTATATTACTCAGGCGGTCGTAATAAATCTAGCGCCGCTTCTTTTTACAATTTTTATGACAGAGTTTTCTGTGTCGTATGAAAAACTTGCAAATATTATATTAATAAACTTTCTCGTGCAGATATTTACAGATATTACAGTGATAAGGCAGAGCTTGCCATTTTCAGGATAATCGGAAGATAGCATTGCTTTTTGGTGGGACTATGAAAAAGATAAAAAAATACCTTCAAAAATTAAATAATCGTGGTTTTACCTTAGTTGAAATGATAGCTTCATTTATGCTTATAGGGCTTTTTATGGTTGCTGCAAGTAAGGTTATT
>CAKSDR010000040.1 GCA_934446095.1 uncultured Eubacteriales bacterium
ATACAAAATAATAAAAAATAAAGAGCCTCAACGGCGTAAAATTTTAAAGGCAGAAACGAAAAATCGTTTCTGCCTTTTTAATATTTGATTTTAAAACCGCATTGTTAAAAGATTATAATTACCATAAACAGTTCTTCAAACATATAATATTCTGCAGCAATCAATTTTTGGTAAATTCAACTTTCAAATAATTTCCGCCTATTTTTATAACATCCATGTTTTCTAAGCGTAATCTTACTCATTGTTACATCCAAAAGAAAGGTACTACCTCATTAGAGGTAGTACCTGTTGACAGTTTGCACACCCTGTCGTATGTGACATTATAATCCTTGATTATCCTGACACCAATCGATTTTGTTCCAGTTATTATCCTTCGGAAGAATTTTCCTGTTTTTCTTCTGCTACAGACTGAACAACAGTCGGATGCGGAATATTCGACCAGATAATTTTTCTCGGACAGACATTTACGCATTCTCCGCAGTTTGTGCAAAGAGTATAGTCGATTTCGGCAAGAAAGTCTTTAACTTTAATTGCGCCTGCATGGCACTTCTTTTCGCACAATTTACAACCGATACATCCGATTTCACAATAACTTTTTGTAACAGGCCCCTTGTCTTTCGACATGCAGCCTACCCAATGGGGAGAATCTGCGGGAATCAGTTTTATAATGTTTTTCGGACAAACTTTTGTGCATGCTCCGCACCCGGTGCATTTATCGGGAATAACGGAGGCAACGCCGTTTATAGTTTTTATGGCGTCGAATTTGCATGCTTCGGCACAGGTTCCGAGACCAATGCAGCCGTATGAGCATATTTTATCTCCGCCGGACAATCTGTTTGCCGCAACGCAGTCTGAGATTCCGCTATACAGGTATTTCTTTTTTGCAAGGTCATTGGTACCGGAACACATTATCTGCGCTCTCATGCGGACTTTTTCAGCACCTGAAGACATTCCCATGATCTGGGCGATTTTTTTGACATTTTCAGCCTTGCATCCGTTGCACCTGTCAATCGGCGCACCGTCGTTTACAATTGACGACGCATAAGCATTGCATCCGGTATATCCACAGCCGCCGCAATTTGCTCCCGGAAGACACTCGGTAATTTTTGCGATTCGGTCATCGGTTTTTACAAACAGAAGTTTTGAGGCTATGGCAAGGATTATGCCAAGTGTAAGACTTATGGCGGCGAACCAAACAAAAGCCAAAATTATATTTTCCATAATAAAAACTATCTCCTTTTTCGAAAATTAAAGAGGCAGGTTTATGCCGGAAAATCCGGAGAAAGCCATGGCAAGAAGTCCTGCGGAAACAAGAGCAATAGGGAAGCCTTTAAAGCATTTCGGAATATCCGCAAAAGCAACTCTTTCGCGCACGCCGGAAAATATAACTATAGCGAGCGTAAAGCCTACGGCAGATGCAAATCCGAAAACGACAGATTCAATAAAGTTGTAATCGTTCTGCACGCATAAGATTGCCGCGCCGAGAATGGCACAGTTTGTTGTTATAAGCGGCAGATAAATACCGAGAGCGTTATAAAGCGATGAAACTGATTTTTTCAGAAACATTTCAATCAGTTGAACAAGGCTTGCGATAATAAGTATAAAAGCAATAGTTCTCAAATACTCGAGATTATATGGCATCAATATAAAATGATATACGAGCCATGTCGCGGCAGAAGACAGAGTCATAACAAAAGTTACCGCGCAGCCCATACCTATTGCGGTGGATGGCTTTTCGGAAAGTCCGAGAAACGGACAGCAGCCCAAAAATTTTACAAATATAAAATTTTCAACAAGAACAGCGTTAATAATTATAATTAAAAGTTCTTTCAATTTTTTTCACCGTCCTTTGCTTTTTTATCATAAATTTTCTGACGGATAAAATTCACGGCGGCAATAAGAATACCAAGAGTAAGAAATGCGCCGGTAGGCATTATAAATATAAGCATTGGTTTATACGAGGAACCCAAAACATTTATGCCGAATACGGTTCCGGCGCCGAGCAGTTCTCTTATCATACCGAGAATTGTAAGTGCCATTGTGAATCCGAGTCCCATAAACAGTCCGTCAAGCAGCGATTCGATTACCGAATGCTTTGACGCATATGCTTCCGCACGGGCAAGTATAATGCAGTTAACCACGATAAGCGGTAAAAATATTCCGAGGGAAACATACAGGGAAGGAAGATACGCTTTTATTAAAAGTTCAATTGCCGTAACGACTCCTGAAATTATAACGATATATGAAGCGATACGAACTTGTTCCGGAATAAATTTTCTGAGCAGGGATATCAAAACGTTAGATAACATAAGTACAAATACAACGGTTATCCCCATTCCGAAAGCGTTTGAAGCGCTTGTTGTTGTCGCGAGAGTAGGGCACATGCCGAGCAGTTGAACAAAGGTTGGATTTTCATTAAACAGTCCTGCCGTAAGGCGTTCTTTTAATTTATTCATGAGTTTTCCTCCCTCACAAATGATTTTACCTGCATAAGGGCATTGCTGATTGCTGCCGAAACCGGTTTTGAAGTTTTTGTGGCGCCGGCGATGATATAATCAGAAATATTTTTTGATGTTATTTCTTCGGAAAGCCCGATAAATTTTTCAGTAAATTCTTTATCTGCAACTTTTGTTCCGATACCTACTGTTTCATCATTTGTAGCTGTAACTTTAACTCCGGAAACCGAAAGGTCCGAAGAAACCGCAACAAGAAGATCGACATTGCCTTTAAATCCCGAGGGTGAGATTTTGACGCAAAAGCCTATTCTTTCGTTTTCGGAATTTTTTACTTCAAATACTGATTTTACGCTTTCAAGAAGGTCTTTTTCAGGTATACAAAGGTCGGTATATGAGATTTCTTCCGAAAAGAGTTCCTCTATTGCTTTTGCCTGGGCAAGAGCGTCATTTCTTTCGATGACAGGTTTTGTAACGAAGTTTACCGAGGCTACAAGAAGCGCAATAAAAGCGCATATTACAAGAAGTCTTAAGGAAATATTGAGAATATATTTTATATCACTTTTTTTCATTGCTGTTATTTCCTCCGGCAGGTATAGTTGTTTTTTTACCGAAAGCGGTGGGTTTTGTCCATTTGTCAATCGGAAGTACAAGGCAGTTCATGATAAGAATCGCAAACGAAACACCTTCAGGGTATCCTCCGAAGCGGCGTATAAACATAGTGATAAGACCGCATCCGACTCCGTAAATAATACGGCCGGTATTTGTAAGAGGACTTGACGAGTAATCGGTAGCCATGAAAAAAGCGCCGAGTACAAGACCGCCGGTACAAATCTGATATATTGTATATTCTATATGGTCAAATCCTGACGGTGTAAAAAGATAAGAAATAATTGCAACGGTTAAAATATATGAAAAGGGAATTTGCCATGATATGATTCTGCGCACAAAGAGATAAAGAGCGCCTGCAAACAGTAAAAGCACAGAAACTTCACCGATACATCCGGGAATATTTCCTATAAAACACTCAAACTTGTTATATGAAGGAAGTATTCCGTCTTTTATACTTTCAAGGGGAGTGGCGCTTGCTATGGCATCCGTATGAACTGAAGAGAATCCGGACAACACAGTTCTCGGTTTTACAAACGTTGACATTTCCGACGGAAAGGCAATAAAGAGGAAAACTCTTGCCGCAAGTGCGGGATTTACAAAGTTTTTTCCGATGCCTCCGTATAACTGCTTTACAATTACTATTGCAAAAAATGTGCCGATAACCGGCATCCATAAAGGAGCCGAAACAGGCATTGTAAATGCAAGGAGAAGCCCTGTTACAACGGCCGATAAATCAGATATTGTACAATTTTTTTTCATGATTTTGCGATACAGGAATTCAAAAACAACGCTTGATGCACATGACACTGCGCACATTAAAAGAGCGCGTGTTCCGAATATGTAAGTTCCCCATATAAGGGCCGGAATAAGAGAGATGATAACGTCAAGCATTATAATACTCGTTGAATCTTCATGCCGCATGTGCGGGGAGGAAGTAACTTTAAGTAAGTCCATGATTTTACCTCATTTTTAAAATTTATTTAGAAGACATTGCGCGGATTTTATCTTTTGCTTCACGTATATACTGCACTATCGGAACATTTCCGGGACATATATAAGAACAAGATCCGCATTCCATGCAGCTTAAAATATCGTATTCCCGGCACATGTCAAGATTTCCGTTCTGAGTAAAGAGCGCAAGATTAACCGGCATCAAGTGCATAGGGCAGACGGAAACGCACTTTCCGCAATGAATACATGCGGGTTCCGCTTTTTTTTCAAACTTATCCGAAAAGAACAACAGCGCCGAAGTGCCCTTTGTAACAGTTCCGTTGAGGTCAAACTGAGCGTTTCCCATCATGGGGCCGCCGTTTATGACTTTGCAAAGGTTGCCCTTTATGCCTCCGCAGTATGACGCCACATCGTTATAACTTGTTCCGAGCGGGATGCGCAGGTTTTTTGATTCGCATATACAGTCGCCGTCGACGGTTACAACTCTTGAAATAAGAGGCATGCCGTTTACTACGGCGTGATAGATTGCATAGCAGGTTTCCGCATTGAATATAACGCAGCCCACATCGGCAGGAAGTTTGCCGGTTGGAATTTCAATTCCGTTTAAGGCATAAATTATCTGACGTTCATCTCCCTGAGGATATTTTGTTTTCAAGAGTTTAACGCTGAACATATCGTCGTCGCAAAGAAGTTCTTCGAGAACTTTTGCCGCGTTTTTCTTGTTATCCTCAATAGCAAAGGTTGCTTTTTTAAGACCGAGTGCCAGAAGCAAAATTTTTACTCCGTTTATAATGTCCATCGGCTGCTCGAGAAGCAGGCGGTGGTTCGCAGTAATAAAAGGCTCGCATTCCGCACAGTTAATGATTATTTCTTTTGCCTTTCCGACTGCGGAAGCGATTTTTGCATATGCCGGAAACGTAGCGCCGCCCATACCGGAAATACCGGCGTTTCTGACAATATTTATGATTTCATCGCATGTAAGGTCGGTGACTTTTTTCTCAAGCGGCTTTATATCTTCCGACAGTTCGTCAAGTCCGTCGTTTTTAATAACTACATACTCGGTTTTAAAAGGGCCGTTTGAATTTCTGTATTCAATTTTTTCAACGGTTCCGGAAATACTTGCATGCACAGGACATGAAAGGGCGTTGTCGTTTCTTCCGATAATCTGACCTTTTTTGACATTATCTCCGACTTTTACCGTTGCAATTACGCTTGCTCCGATATGCTGCTGTAAAGGAAGGGCAACATATTCCGGTGAAGGCATAATCTCAATTGGCTTTTTGTTTGTGCCTTTGCAGCCGTCAACATGTATACCGCCTTGAAAAGTTATCGACATAACATTTTAGATCCTTTCAGTTTATTATAAAAATATTTATACAATATTATAATACAGTTTCTTTAAAATTTCAATCGCATAAAGTAAAAAGTGACATAATTTTAGCGGTTAAAATGGATTTTAAAGGAATTTCTTACAACATTTTTATAGTGACAAAACAGTGAACAATATATTATAATATTGAGTAAGGAAAGTTAATATTAAAAATTTTTTGAAAGAGATTTTTGCCATATGGAATTTATACTTATAAACGATAAAAATTTAAAAGTTATATTATCCGAAAACGATTTGGATTTTTACAATATTGCGGCGCAAAACCTTGATTACTCGACGACAAGAACAAAAAAAGCGCTGTGGGATATATTTGACAAGGCCAACGAAGAAACGGGATTTAATGCTGCGGACAGCAAAATATTTGTGCGTGTTTTTCCGTCAAAAGACGGGTCTTCATGCGAATTGTTTGTAACAAAAATAAAAAAAGAATACGAGCAGGATTTGTACGACGATTATGATAAAGATGAAAGAGAAGAAATTGAAAAATATATAACTTCGATTTTCAGCAAAAAAAGATTTTCTAAATTTATTTTAATTCCGTACAACACCGACGCTCTTTTCTCGGTGTGCGAGAGGTTACATAAAAGTTCATTTGAAGGAAGTTCAAGACTTTATGCGGATGATGAGAAATTTTATCTTGTCTGCGAATATAAAAAAAGACTTCCGTCGTATATTTCCGACAGAAAAAAACATTCGGATATGGAGTTCCCGTTTATAAGCGAGTACGGAGAATTAAAAAAATATAACGACGAAAACCTGACATATATAAAAGAACATTTCAGATGCATATGCGATGAATTTGCCGTAGATAAATTTTCGGCTTGTATATAAGATTTTTTTATGTTAAAATAATAAAAACTGAAATTTATAAATTCGGGGATTTATTATGAGCGAAAAAGATTGGAAAATTTTGTATGATAACTGCATGAACTGCAAAAAGTGCGGACTTTGCGCCGGAAGAAAAAACGTCGTGTTCGGCACCGGAAATAAAGATGCACGCCTTATGTTTGTGGGAGAAGCGCCGGGAGAACAGGAGGATTTGCAGGGCATACCGTTTGTCGGCGCTGCCGGGAAACTGTTTGATAAATATTTATATGCCGTGGGACTTTGCAGAAATGACGTATATATTGCAAATATTTTAAAGTGCCGTCCTCCTCATAACAGAGATCCGAAACCTGAAGAACAGGATATGTGCATTGAATATCTGCGCGAGCAGACAAGACTTATAAAGCCCGAAATCATAGTTTGCCTCGGAAGAATATCGGCAATGAGGATTATAAAGCCGGATTTCAAAATTACAAAAGAACATGGAAAATGGTTCAAAAAGGGAGGCATTAATATGTGCGCCGTTTATCATCCTTCGGCGTTACTGAGAGATGAAACGAAAAAAGAAACTACGCTTTCCGACTTTATAATGATAAAAAAGGTATATGACAACGGCTTGTAAAATTTATTTCTTTATTAATTTATGTAAAACAACAAATTTTTATTGCACAAATTACTCAAAAAAACGTCTGTAATTAATATTTACAGACGTTTTTCTTTAATTTAATTCAGTCGGTTTCCACAAATGTTTTTCAAGGTCAACCGTGTTTTCGTCGATGAAGGTTATGCCCTCATTCATAAGCAGTTCCTTTTGAACTGATTCTCCTCCGAAAGCAAATGAGGGAGCAAGTTTTCCGAACCTGTTTACAACGCGAAAACATGGGATATTTTTCGAATCCGGATTTGCATGCAACGCGTACCCTACTATCTGGGACAGATGCGGATTTCCGCAAAGACATGCGATTTGACCGTAGGTCGCAACTTTTCCGTAAGGAATCTGTTTTACAACCTTGTAAATTTTTTCAAATGTATTCATGAGTATTATTCAACTGTAACCGATTTTGCAAGGTTTCTCGGTTTATCAACATCGCAGCCGAGCAAAACTGAAGTGTGATATGCAATAAGCTGCATGACAGTTATAAGCGGAAGCGGCATAAATCCTTCAGAAAGCTGCGGAATATAAATAACGTCGTCCGCAACTTCTTCAGCCCCTATAACGCCTTTCTTGCAGAACATCACAACTTTTGCACCTCTGGCTTTTACTTCGCGTATATTGCTTATCATTTTATCATAAAGCGCATCAACAGTGCACAATGCAAACACCGGAGTTCCGTCGGTGATAAGTGAAATTGTGCCGTGCTTTAATTCTCCGGCAGCATATGCTTCCGAATGTATGTAGGAAATTTCTTTTAATTTCAGTGAAGATTCCTGAGCAATAGCATAGTCGAGCCCTCTTCCAATGAAGAATAAATCGGAGCATGACTTGTATTTATCGGCAATTTCAATGCATTTTTCGTTTAAATTCAAAGCCTCTTCAACGGCGCGCGGAGCGTCGTTTAAAAGTTCGTTCATGAAAGTTTTTGCTTTTTCTTCACTGATTTTGCCATATGCCATAGCAAACTTCACGGCTAAAAGGTACATAACGGAAATTTGAACCGTATATGCCTTTGTACTTGCAACGGCAATCTCAGGACCTGCCCATGTAAGAAGAGTGCTGTCGGATTCTCTTGCGATTGATGAACCTGCAACATTTACAATTCCGAGAGTATATGCACCTTTAAGTTTTGAAATACGCAAAGCTGCAAGCGTGTCGGCTGTTTCTCCGGATTGTGAAATGATTATAACAAGCGAATCATGATCGACAATGGGGTCTTTATAACGAAATTCGGACGCGATTTCAACATTGACGGGGATTCTTAAAATCTTTTCCATAATATTTTTGCCGACAAGCCCTGCGTGCATTGCGGTACCGCAGCCCACAATGGTTATATTCTTAAATGAACGAAGTCTTGAATCGTCAAGTTCCGGAATGCCAAGGCAGGGAAGACCGTTTTCAATTCTCGGACGAAGCGTTTTTATGATGCTTTGGGGGCCTTCATTAATTTCTTTAATCATAAAATGGGGATAACCGCATTTTTCCGCAGCGTCAATGTCAAGGTCTGCTGTTATTAATTCTTTATTCAAAACTTCTTTGTTCGTATTGTAAATTGTAACAGAATCTTTTTCAACAACGGCAATTTCATCCTGAAGCAGTTGATAGTACTTGTTTGTGTATTTTAAAACCGCAGGAATGTCCGAGGCGATAAAGTTTCCTTTATCTGATACTGCAATAATCAAGGGGCTGTCTTTTCTTACGGCAAATATTTTTCCCGGGAAATTTTTAAATATAATTCCGAGAGCATATGAGCCTGCAAGTTTGCCGATAGCCTTCTTTATTGCTTCGAACGGATCGAGAGTGCGTGTATAATAAAGGTCGATGAGTTTTGCCGCAACTTCCGTATCGGTATCGGATACGAATTCATATCCTCTTTTAATAAGTTCCTTTTTCAAAAGAATGTAATTTTCTATTATTCCGTTGTGAACGACAGAAAGATTATCGGTAAAATGAGGATGCGAATTTACATCGGACGGTTCGCCATGGGTTGCCCATCTCGTATGCCCGATGCCGCAGGTTGAAAATAAACCCTTGTATTCGGAATTTATTTTGTTTTCAACGTTTTTAATTCTTCCGCAGGATTTTATAACTTTAATATCCTCGTTCTTATCCGAAAAAACGGCGATTCCGGCAGAGTCATATCCGCGGTATTCAAGGGCATAAAGCCCGCCTATAAGTCTTGGCACAGCGTTTTCGGTGCCTGTATATCCAATTATTCCACACATAATTTTTACTCCATAAAAATAAGTTTATCTAAGTCTTTTTTCTGATATTTAAGATTAATTTTTATTGACTGCCGGACTTTTGTTTTCTGCTCGCGCAAATATTTGTATCCGACATTACGACACAATACTGCCGTGAAGATATCCGCCGAATTTTCGATTTTCTTCATCCTCGTTGTCATCTTGAAAAAAGATGAACTGGCGCTTTTGCAAAATAATAAAATTACTTTGCAAGTTTGTTTTTTATAAATGAGGCAACGTCATTTGCAGTTTTTGTAATGCTTTTAAGATCCTGTCCTTCAACCATTACTCTTATAAGAGGCTCTGTTCCCGAAGGGCGTACAACGATTCTTCCGTCGCTGCCGAGTTTTTTCTTTGTTTCTTCAATGATATTCTGAATATCGCTGTCAGTGTAAAAAGCAAGTTTTCCTTCGGAATTTACCGGAATATTCACGGAAACCTGAGGGAATTTAGTCATAACTTTTGAAATTTCGGAAAGTTTAACTCCGCGTCTTCTGAGGATTGAAAGAACCTGAACGGCAGTCAACTGACCGTCACCTGTTGTGGCAAAGTCTTTAAATATGATGTGACCGCTTTGTTCTCCGCCGAAAGAATATTCTTCGAGGAGCATTTCTTCGAGAACGAATCTGTCTCCTACCTTTGTCGCTACAAAATGAATGTTATTTTGTTCGCAGAATTTGATAAACCCGAGATTTGTCATGATTGTTCCGACAACGGCATTTTTCTGAAGTTTGCCTCTTTCTTTCATGTCGAGAGCGCAGATTGCCATAACCATATCGCCGTCAATCAGATTACCCTTGTCGTCAACGCACAAAAATCTGTCAGCGTCGCCGTCAAAAGCGATTCCGGCGTCAAGTCCGTTTTTAAGTACAAACTCAGTTAAGGCTTCCATATGTGTAGAACCGCAGCCGTCGTTTATATTAAATCCGTCAGGCTCGTTAAATAGCATATGTACGTTTGCGCCGAGTTCGGTAAAGAGTTTTTCTGCAGTTCTGCTTGCAGAACCGTTAGCGCAGTCGATCGCGATGTTTAAGCCATCAAGCGAATATGCAACGGTACTTTTTATGTGATCGATATAATCCTTGACTGCATGTTCCGCATATGAAACTTTGCCGAGATCGCAGCATGAGGAAAGTTCCGGTATGTCCTCTTTGTCAAGAACAATAGCTTCAATTTTTTCTTCCAGGGCGTCGGGAAGTTTATATCCTGTACCGCTGAAAATTTTAATGCCGTTGAATTTTGCGGGATTATGCGAAGCTGAAATCATAATTCCCATATCTGCTTTGTATTTTTCAACAAGATGCGCAACGGCGGGAGTCGGAACGACTCCGAGATTAATTACGTCTGCTCCCACAGAACAAAGGCCTGCTGAAATTGCGCACGCAAGCATGTCTGAGGAAACACGGGTATCCATACCAATAACGCAAAGATGACGGCGTCTGCTGCCTGTGTTAAGGACAGTTGCAGCGGCTCTTCCTACCTGCAGCGCAAGTTCGCAGGTAAGTTCTTCGTTTGCAATGCCGCGGATACCGTCGGTGCCAAAAAGTCTACCCAAAAAAATCACTCCTTCTTAGTTTTTATAACAATATTTCCGCTTGATTTGTATATTGAATTCTCAGGAACAAAACCGCGTACACTTGAAAGGGGATAAACGTTTGTGTTTTTTCCGATAACAGTGCCGGGATTTAAAACGCTGTTGCAGCCGATTTCTACAAAATCTCCGATCATGGCACCGAATTTTTTAAGCCTTGTATCGATTGTCCCGTCGGAAAATTTTACTGAAACAAGCGTTTTGTCACTTTTTACATTTGAAGTTATGCTGCCGGCTCCCATATGAGATTTGTACCCAAGAACCGAATCGCCCGCATAATTGAAATGCGGAATTTGAACATTGTCGAAAATGATAACGTTTTTAAGTTCGCAGGAATTTCCGATAACACAGTTTTTGCCTATAATGGCGCTTCCTCTTATGAAAGCGCATTGCCGGACTTCCGTGTTTTCGTCAATTATGCATGGACCTGCAATATATGCCGACGGAAAAATAACGGCACTTTTTGCAACCCAAACATTTTCGGAAATTTCAGTAAATTTATCTTTGGAAAGGGTTTTGCCGAGTTCTAAAATATAATTTTTTATGTCGGCAAGACATTCCCACGGATATGTATATTTAAACAAAAATTCAGACGCGATGGAATTTTCTCTGCTGTAGAGATTTTCTACTGTCGCTTGCTTATATGACAAAAATTACACCTCCCATAAAAGTTCTTTCAAATAAAATAATTATAATATATATTTATTAACAGAGTGTTAATATTGATTGCTGTGTCGGTTTAATCTTTTATTGTCCTGCATGCCACAAGATTAATATTTTCTCCGGTGAAGTTTTTGTATATTACGTCACCTGCAGAAACCGGAACTTTGACAGAAATGGTGTTTATAATTTCCATTCCGGCTTTCATAGAACTTTTAAGAATAGGCCGGTCGGTTTTTACCGGCAGCATGCGGACAGATGAGGAATTTGTTTTTACGGTGCTTGTAAGCGTGCGAACAGGGGATATAATTTCATTTTCGGCATAGTTTTTTCCGCGCGGGCAACTGTTCCCGGAAACTTTAAGGTTTATAGGATTTCCGTCCGAAATATCATACTGCACATTTATCGAACATCCGATAGGGCATACGATGCAGGTAAAAGATTTTTCCATAAAGATTATGCCTCCGTTTTATTTTCAATGCAAAAAATGAGTTCTTCGGAATGCTGCACTTCTTCAAGGCTTTCA
>CAKSDR010000041.1 GCA_934446095.1 uncultured Eubacteriales bacterium
ATATAAAATATGGGGCATGTTTTTTATTCAGCAACGCTCAAATTATAGTTATATGTAGGAACTATCTTATGTACAATTTTTCTTATATCACTGTTTTCATCAAACATTGCAAGTTCCAGAGTGCCTAAATCCTTTAAAAATTCTGTCTCTTCAAAAACAATCGGCTTTCCGATATAAATAAGTTTATTTTCGGTTTTTGTAAGACCTTCCTCGTTCATAAGCAACTCTTCATACAGTTTCTCTCCGGGACGAAGTCCTGTGAACTTTATCGGAATTTCCTTATAAGGTTCGTATCCGGACAGTCTTATCATATTTTCGGCAAGATCAAGAATTTTTACAGGCTTTCCCATATCGAGAACAAAAATTTCTCCGCCTTTTGCGTCTTCTCCCGCTTCAAGAATAAGGCTTACCGCCTCAGGTATTGTCATAAAATACCTTATTATATCCGGATGCGTTACAAGAACCGGGCCTCCTTGTTCGATTTGTTTTTTAAACAGCGGAATAACGCTTCCGTTTGAACCCAAAACGTTTCCGAAACGAACTGCCGCAAATTCAGTGTTCGAATGTCTGCTGAAATACTGCACTATCATTTCGCAGATTCTCTTGCTCGCTCCCATAATATTTGTAGGATTTACCGCTTTATCTGTCGATATGAGAACAAATTTTTTGACATTGTACTTGTCCGCCGTTTTGGCAGTATTGTATGTACCGAATACATTGTTTTTAATTGATTCTCTCGGGCTCTCCTCCATAAGCGGAACATGTTTGTGTGCAGCGGCATGAAAAACGATTTCTGGAGAAAACATTTCAAATATTTCTTCAAGGCGTCTTTCATCCCTCACCGACCCTATCATGCAGTGCAGTTCAAGGTCGGGGTATTCCCTTTTAAGTTCATTCTGAATATCATAAACATTATTTTCATATATATCAAAAATCACAAGCGAACCCGGATGTCTTTTTGCAATCTGTCTTGAAAGCTCCGAGCCGATAGAACCTCCGCCGCCTGTAACAAGAACCGTTTTGCCTTTTATATAGTCGATTCCATCAAGGTTGATCTTTATAGGCTCTCTGCTTAAAAGGTCTTCAATTTTTACTTTTCTTACAGTAGAAACTTTAACTTTGCCGTCAAGTATTTTTTCTATGTCAGGAACCGTCTTTACTTCACAACCCGTCTTTGCGCAAAAACTCAAAATGTCGCTCTTGTCTTCGGGAGGACATGTGGGTATTGCGAAAATTATCGTATCGACGTCGTATTTTTTGGCATTATTGATTATAGTTGTTCTGTTTCCGACAATTGGCACACCATGAAAACTCATTCCAACCTTTAAAGGGTCGTCGTCTATCGCGCATACAACGTTGCATTCGTGAAAACTTGCGCTGGTCTTAATGTCGCCGAGAAGCATAATACCTGCTCCTCCACAGCCGATAATCATTATATTTCCCCATTTTTTAAGATACTCGCCGTCATATTTCTTGTTTGCCATCTCTCCCTGAATATATCTTATTACAGTTCTTGTCAGAAAAGAGAAAATCGATATAATAAGGAAATATATAGCAAAAATCATAATCTTTGGCTTGCGGTCTTCAGGGCCGGTCATGACAAAGGAATAGAATACAAAACTCAATGAACTTGCGGCAAAAGACGCGGCACCGAGTTTTATAATTTCGGTAAATCCGGCATATCTCCATATTACCCTGTGCATATGCATAATATACATACTTACTTCAAAAAGGAGATATATCATAGGGAAATATCTTAAAGTATCTCCGAAAATTTTGCTTGCAATTTCAAAATTAAATTCCCCGCATATAAGCAGGCTTAAATACATTGATATATATACTACTATAGCATCGGTTATGATTAAAAATAAAGTTTTTTTCGTCTTATTTATAATTTCCATATCTTCACTTCGTCTCAATCTTAATTTTTATTCATATCTCTCTTATCATTCATTTTGGGTTCAGCATATAAATCGTACCCATACTTTTTATAATACCCGTAATTTTTATAGTATCTGTCTTTAAGCGTAACTTCTTTTTCTTCGTTCAAAACTCCTCCGATTACTTTTATGTTGGCATTTTCAATAGTTTCTATAGAATCGGATATAATGTTTGACGACACGAAATTATATTTTATTACAAACACAGCCCCGTCAATATATTTTGCAAGGCCCAGCGCGTCTGATACAACTCCTATCGGCGCCGTATCAAAGATAATAACATCGTAAATGTTTTTAAGTTCGGAAATCTTATCCATGATATCCTCGGACACCATGGAGTTATCGGTGCTGTCAGAGAATATGCAGTCAAAGTTTTCTTTATAGTTATATATTGCGTCTTCAATCGAAATGCTTCCGGCTATCACTGAGTTCAACGTAACATTTACATCTGGGCAAAGCAGATTTTTAAGTTTCGGCTTTCTCAAGTCAAAATCCACAAGCAGTACCTTTTTGCCTTTGCGTGAAATCTGATCGGCAAAATTTACAGCAACGGTAGTCTTTCCCTCTGATGCCATAGCCGAAGTTATTAGGATACTTTGGCAGTTGTATTTATGCATTGTGTGCTGCAGAATCGACGAAAGCATCCTGTAACTTTCCCTGAATCTGAAATCAGAAACTTCCTCCGAAATTACAAGTCCGCCGGTTTTATTTCCTTCATTATTTGCAAGGCGTGGTATGCTGCCAAGAGGATTTATGTTGAAGTATTCCGCGATATCGTTTCTCGAGAAAACCGTAGGTTTGAAAATATTCAATACTATAATTGCAATGCAAAAGATAAGCGATATAATAAAACCGATTACAATTCCGGCAAAAGGATATACAAAATTGAATGTATATTTTACAGGTATCGCCTTGAAGTTTTCATCTACCAGATTTATGCTTCCGACTTCAATAATATCTCTTATTATTTTAGGAAGATTTGACGTCAGAACAGTCATGATATCTACGGCTTCCGTATCGGTTCCCGTCCATGTGAGAACGATTTTCATAATCTGAGTATCCGGATATGTCTGAACTGACAATGACTTTCTGATTTTTTCTATTTTGTCGGCGTCCATGCCGAGTTCCTTTGCAACTGTTCCGGTTACCCTGTCGCTTTTTACAATAATTTTTACGGTTTCCGTAAGATTCTGAGCAAGCGTTATATCGCTCTGCGTAATATTATTTCCGGTTCCGTAGTAATCGTTGGAGTGTCTTGAAACATATGCAAATGTTGATTCAACCCTCCATACCTGCAGGTCTTTATTTTTAAAGTAAAGTATTCCGGAAAGCGCACATCCAAGAACAAAACACGCCGCCATTAACAGTATAACAATCTTTTTGTTGTTATAAACGCACTTAAAAAGATAAGAAATTGTAATTTCTTCTTTTGGCTTTTTTATTTCTGTTTTTTCCGAATTAAGCATAATCCCTCCGTAAACGCATAATTATATTTTTCTCTCCGGGAAAGACATTTCCGGAGCAAAAACAAGAAAAACTATCATTAACTGTATAATATCATAAATCAAAGTACACGTCAAGGTCAATTTATCTGTTACCGCGACCAAACAAGCCAGCACACAACATATCCGCTGAACACGGCAACAAGAGTGAACGGAATTCCTATTCTCATAAACTCGCCGTTTTTAACACTGTAGCCTTCTTTGCGGAGCATTCCTATAGTTGCAATATTTGCCGAAGCCCCGATAGGCGTCATATTTCCGCCGAGTGTTGCTCCTATCAGCAATCCGAAATACAAAAGTTTCGAATTGCAGCCCATCATATAGGATATGCCCTGTACAACCGGCAGCATTGTCGCAACATAAGGTATATTATCAATAAACGCAGAGAAAATAACCGAACCCCATACGATAAGGGTATACATTAAAAATACGCTTCCTCCGCCGAATCTTACGAAAAGTTCGCTTATTTTATCTATAATTCCGGCCTGTTTTATTCCTTCGATAACAATAAACAGCCCCGAGAGAAGAAACAACGTCATGAAATCAACATCGCTCACCGCTCTTTTTATCACGCCGAAATCTTTATTTTTAACATAGTTTGTAACAAGTGCCGCAATGCTTATGCAAATGCAGATTATTCCGTTTGTAATTTCAGGTTTGTTCGGCACAAAAGACGCAAGAATCAAGAGGATTACGTTAAGGAGAAGAAAAAACGTGGGCGCCATGTCATCGACCTTTGTCAAAGCAACCTTTTCTACTTTTTCCTTCTGATCTCTGAATATGTACATTATTACAGGGACCGTGATTATCGCTCCGAGTTCGACAAACCAAAACATACTTGCTCTTCCTTCGGACACAAAAAAGTCGGTAAAGTCCATTCCGGCATATCCGCCGAGCATTATTGACGTTGTATCTCCTACAAGAGTTGCCGCGCCCTGAAGATTTGAGGAAACAGAAATACATATAAGCATTGCAACCGGTGAAATATTCAGTTTTTTCGCAATTGCAAGCGCTACCGGCGCTATCATAAGTACTGTTGCGACATTGTCAATGAAAGCGGAAACAATCCCCGCAAACAAACTCATAACAACCGCAACCCACATAACATTCGGACAAAGTCCGAGCAGCATGTCCGCCATTCTGTTCGGCATTTTTGACGATATAAAAAGCGATACCGTACACATAGTGCCCGCAAGCATAAGTATTACGTTAAAATCTATTGCCGAAAGAATGCTTACCCTCGGCAATACGCCGAAAAGTCCGAGCAATATAAAAATCAGCGCCGACGCTACGGCAACATATGTCCTTTTTTCTGACAAAACTATCATAAGTACATAAGTCAGTATAAAAAGTATAAGCGCAATTATAGCCACTGTGTTCATCTTTTTCTCCGTTTCTAACCTTTATTTCTTTTTTTGTTTTTTATATAAGCCGCTGCCGTTACCAAAAGGGCTGCGGCGCAAGAGCCGCAAAAATCAATCAATACGTCTTTTACAAGGCTTGTTCTGTCGAAGAAACTTTGCACAAATTCGTCGGCAACTCCCGTAAAAAGCGTGATAAACAGATAAAGATATATTAGTTTTGAACTCCATTCGCCGAAAATTTCGTGCAGCAAAAGCAAAAGATTTATTCCTAGAATAAAAAATTCCGTCATATGTGCAGTCTTTCTTACAAATTTATTTGCCTTTACATACTCCTGTTTTTCTTCTTCGGAAAGTTTTTCTTTCTTTTCGGGCTCCGTTGCTTTTCCGTCATCTGCAGAAACATCGCCGTTTTGTTCGCCGCCAGATGCCGGCGCCGATTCGTGAGTGCTTCTGACATTAAATATGTTAACGGCAAAAATATCAGAAAGTGCAATTGATTTCTCTGCATTCATGCAAGAATTATAAAAAATAAACACGCCTGTCAATAATACCAGAAGCGAATATACTATTATTCTTTTCTTTCTCATGATATCGGATCTCAAAGGATTTTAAAAACCTTTTTCCTTTACAAAAATTTACTGCGACAACACAAAACTCCGCTGCGCAGTCATTACAATTGAAGAGAGCAAACCATAAATCAAAATCAAAACCAAACAATATTTTGAATTTCTTTACTAAGGTTATACGCGGAGTTTTTTATTTATATTCTTATATTATCCTTATATTTTTTTCGGAACAAACTTTTCGGTTCCGCCGAGATACGGCCTTAAACTTTCCGGAATATTTACACTTCCGTCATTCTGAAGATTATTTTCAAGAAAGGCAATAAGCATTCTCGGAGGAGCGACTACCGTGTTGTTAAGCGTGTGCGCAAGATATTTTTTGCCGTCTTTTCCGGCAATGCGTATTTTAAGTCTGCGCGCCTGAGCGTCCCCGAGATTTGAACACGAGCAAACTTCGAAATATTTTTTCTGTCTTGGCGACCATGCCTCAACGTCAAGTGATTTTACCTTAAGGTCGGCAAGATCTCCGGAGCAGCATTCAAGCGTTCTTACGGGTATGTCAAGACTTCTGAAAAGATCTACCGAATTTCTCCACATCTTCTCATACCATTCCATGCTTTCTTCCGGTTTGCATACAACTATCATTTCCTGTTTTTCAAACTGATGTATGCGATACACGCCTCTTTCTTCAATTCCGTGAGCTCCCTTTTCTTTTCTGAAGCACGGCGAGTAACTCGTAAGAGTTATCGGCAACTGTTCTTCCGGAGTTATGGTGTCTATGAATTTTCCTATCATGGAATGTTCGCTTGTTCCTATAAGATATAGATCTTCGCCCTCTATCTTATACATCATGGCATCCATCTCGGCAAAACTCATAACTCCCGTTACAACATTTGACCTTATCATAAAAGGAGGAATGCAGTAAGTAAAACCTCTGTTTATCATAAAATCACGGGCATATGCCAAAACCGAACTGTGAAGTCTTGCGATATCTCCCTTGAGATAGTAAAAACCGTTGCCCGCAACCCTGCGCGCAGAATCAAGGTCTATTCCGTCGAAAGATTCCATAATTTCAGTATGGTACGGAATTTCAAAATCCGGCACTTTGGGCTCTCCGAATCTTTCAAGTTCCACATTTTCGCTGTCGTCTTTTCCTATCGGAACACTCTTGTCGATAATGTTAGGAATTGTCATCATTATTTTAGTTACTTTTTCGCCGAGTTCCGCTTCTTTTTCCGACAATTTTTCAAGCAGTTCCGCTTCCGCGTTTACCTGCTGCTTCATTTGTTCCGCCTCGTCTTTTTTGCCCTGCGCAAAAAGCTGTCCTATTGTCTTGCTGAGTTTGTTGCGGTTTGAGCGCAGTTCATCCGCTTTCTGCTGAACTGCCCTTCTCTCGTTATCAAGATCAAGCACCTCGTCAACAAGCGGAAGTTTGTAATCCTGAAACTTGTTTTTGATATTTTGTCTTACGGCATCAGGATTTTCCCTTAAAAATTTAATATCTATCATTGTTCTCCTCCCGGCAAAATCAAAAATATTTAAAAGTATATAAAATCACAGATATTTTATCATATTACAGCAAAAAAAGCAAGTAATATGTTTATGTCCCAATCTCTTTTTTATATAACTGCTTTAGTATAATGGGCGTAAGAAAACTTGTCGCAATTATAAGAACTACTATAAAAGGCATAATACCCGAATCTATTATTCCGTTTTCAATGCCTTTCTGCGCCGACACAAGCGCCACCTCGGCCCTTGCCATCATACCGACACCGACTTTAAGCGATTCGTCCGCGGAATACCCGCACATTCTTGCCGATACAGAACAGCCGACAACTTTTCCGAGCATGCCTGCAAGAACAAAACATATTCCGAAAAGAATCAATTCCGCGTTAAAACCGGAAAATTCTGTCGTAATTCCTATGTTGCAGAAAAATACGGGCGTGAAAATCATATAACTCATAATATCGGACTTTCTGTCAATATAATCAACCTCAGGATTTTTCGAAAGGAAAAGTCCTGCCGCAAATGCTCCCGTAATATCGGCAACTCCGAATACTTTTTCGCTTATGTATGCAATTGCAAAGCAAAACGCTATGCTGAAAATCGGAAGCAGTCTGTGATGCGGATATTTGCTCTCAAGAAAATTAAACAGTTTGTTTGCAAAAAATCCGACAATCGCAATGCATACAAAAAACAGCGCCGTCATAAGAAGAACTCTTAAAAAAGGATTTCCCGACGCATTCGCATTTCCTTTAAGTCCTATTACAAATGAAATTATTACAATTCCTATTATGTCGTCAAGAATCGCTGCGGATACAACAGTGCTTCCGACTTTGCCGGAAAGTTTCCCGAATTCCTTAAGAGTTGCAACGGTTACGCTTACCGAAGTTGCGGTAAGTATTACCCCGTAGAAAAGATTCTCCAGCATATCACCCGTTCCCCTGAAAAGGCATGCGACTCCGAATCCGAAAAACATTGGAACTATAACTCCGAACATTGTTATGATAATTGACGGTACGCCGACGTTTTTTATTTGCTTTATGTCGGTTTCGAGTCCCGCCGAAAACATGATGAGTATTACTCCCATCTTTGCAATGAAGCCTATTCCGGCAATTGACGTGTCAGAAAGCACCGTTTGATTCGGTATGTATCTTATACATCCTATAATAATGCCGGCAAAAAGCATGCCCACAACACCCGGCATGCCTATTTTCGAACACAATTTTATTAAAACTTTTGAAAGTATCAGTATCATTGCAAGAGGCAGAAGGATCTGATAGTATTCCGTGGTTATCTGCATAAATTCGACTTCCTTAACATATAATTTTCATAATTTTATATTTTATCACTACTTTTTACATTAATGATTAATATTATGTTAACATTTGAGTGTTAATATAATTGTATAAAAACAGTAGAAGGAGCCTTGCCATGAACGATAACGAACTTATCGAGAAAAAAGTTTTATCAAGAGAAATATTCAACGGAGATATTGTTCATCTTTTTAAAGACAATATTATTCTCCCCAACGGGAAAGGAGCAACAAGAGAAGTTATAAAACACTGCGGCGCCGTAGCAATAGTGCCGATATTGGAAGACGGATCAGTAATACTTGAAAGACAGTTCAGGTATCCCATAAATTCGGTAATAACCGAAATTCCCGCCGGAAAGACCGATTGCGAGGGCGAAAATATTATAGACGCCGCACGCCGGGAACTTCTTGAAGAAACCGGGTATGAGGCCGGAAAACTTATTCCGATAGGAGACCTTTATACTTCCCCGGCCTTTCTTACGGAAGTTATACACATGTTTGTGGCAACCGACCTTACTTTTAAAGGCAGACACCTTGACGAAGATGAATTTATAAACATTTTCACAATGCCGCTTTGCGAACTTTGCGGCAAAATACTTTCTGGGGAAATATGCGACGCCAAAACTCAGCTTTCTGTTTTGAAAGCAAAAATGCTTATAGACAGCGGATCTATAAAAATTTAATTTTCCGGAGGCTGAACCTGATGAAAAAACTTATCCTTTTTGCCTTATCGGCGGCATGTGTTTTCCTCTGCGCCTGCACGGCAGTGCCTCTTTCGGAAGACAAAGAAAGCAAACCGGATTTTTACGCGGAGGATCTCTATTCAGAATTAAAAGATTACATAGACGTCTTAAACGAATGCGCGCATGAAACTTTCGGCGCAGAAATTTCGGGAGAGTCGTTTAATGATATCTATATAAGACTTTACGATGGTTCTGCGGAAGATGTTTCGGAAAAAGAACCGGTAAAACTTATTCCCTACAGTGAAGTTGCGGACAAGGATTTTGAGGAATTTGAGGAATATGTAAAGTCCGAATACGGTCTTGAACCCGACCCTTCATACGCGTACCTTTTCAAAGTAAATAATTTCAAAACAAACGCCGACGTCCGTGATTATTTGCAGAAATATATGACACCGGAAGTTGTAGACAGTCTTTTTAACAACGACTTTCAGGAATTCGACGGTTCGCTTTACCTTGTTCGCGGCGGCCGCGGGTACGGTGCTGTGTCTTATGACGTCTCGTCGCTAAAATTTGTTGAAGAAAAAGACGGGGCGTATTATGTGACAATCAACATAAATCTTTTTGACAATTTCGACACAACCGCAAAACTTGAGTTTTCGTATGACGAAAACAACATTTTAAAAATTTCAAAAATTTCGGAAAACAACTAATTTTTTATTTTCAGGAGGAACTTAAAATGGGACTTATTAAAGCAGGCCTCGGCGCTTTAAACGGCGTACTTGCCGATCAGTGGAAAGAATTTTTTATATGTGAATCCATTCCTAACGATATTCTCGCAGTCAAAGGTCAGAAACGCACGGGCAGCCGTTCTTCAAACACAAAAGGAAGCGATAATATTATATCAAACGGTTCCGGCATAGTGGTTGCGGACGGACAGTGCATGATGATCGTCGAACAGGGAAAAATCGTTGAATTCTGTGCGGAAAGCGGAGAATTTACATATGATACCTCGACAGAACCGAGCATTTTCACGGGAAAATTTTCGGAAAGTCTTAAACAAACATTTAAAACCATCGGAAAAAGATTTACTTTCGGCGCCGACACCGGCAAAGATCAGCGCGTGTATTATTTTAATACAAAAGAAATTCTTGACAACAAATTCGGAACCCAGAATCCCATTCCGTTCCGCGTTGTCGACCGCAATATAGGCCTCGATATTGACGTTGCGGTAAGGTGCTCGGGAGTATACTCGTATAAAATAACAAACCCCATGCTTTTTTACACGAACGTATGCGGAAATATTGATTCCGAATATGCAAGCGAACAGATTTCTTCCCAGTTGAAAACCGAGTTTGTTTCAGCCCTTCAGCCTGCTTTCTCACAAATATCGTCTTTGCAGGTAAGACCATACGAACTTCCCTCTCATGCAGGCGAAATATCAGACGCCATGAACAAGATTTTGACCGAAAAATGGGCTGAACTCAGAGGAATTTCGGTAGTTTCTGTCGCATTAAACCCGATAACACTTTCGGAAGAAGACGCCGAAATAATAAAACAGTCTCAAAGAAACGCTATGCTGCGTGACCCGAGAATGGCAGGCGCAACTCTTGCCGGCGCTCAGGCCGATGCAATGAAAGCGGCAGCTTCAAACAGCAGCGGCGCTATGGGCGGATTTGTCGGAATGGGACTTGCAAAAAATGCCGGAAACATAGATGCCGGAGCGCTTTTCTCAATGGACAATTCTTCATCTTCCGACAGCAAAGACTCTTGGGTATGCAAATGCGGGAATAAGAATACCGGAAATTTCTGCCCGAACTGCGGAGCAAAGAAAAACGAAACCGGTTTTTACTGCGAAAAATGCGGCCATAAATTCGATAAATCTTCAGAAAAACCTAATTTTTGTCCCGAATGTGGCAATAAACTTTCATAAAATACAGCGTTCACACGGAGGACCCTCACTTGGCAGAACTAATAGAATTTAAATGTCCCGGCTGCGGCGGAAGCATTGAATTTGACACTTCCGAACAAAAAATGAAATGTCCTTACTGCGACTGCGAATTTGACGTCGGCTCACTGAAAAAATACGAAGAACAACTAAATAACCCGCAAAACGACGAATATTCATGGAACACAAATGAGGAAAACACCTTTAATGACAGCGAAGAATCAAACCTTGCAGTTTACACGTGTTCTTCATGCGCGGGAGAAATAATATGTGATGAAACGACGGCTGCGTCAAAATGCCCTTACTGCGGAAGCAACGTTATATTTTCTTCACGCATTTCCGGAAAATTGAAGCCGGACTACATTATCCCGTTTAAATATGACAAAAATGCCGCAAAAGAAAGTCTTTTAAACCATTTTAAAGGCAAAAAACTTCTTCCGCATGCATTTAAGGACGAAAATCATATCGATGAAATAAAAGGAATTTACGTTCCCTTTTGGCTTTACAGCGCAAAAGCGGACATTTCGGCAAATTTTGAGGGCACAAAATGCATTTTCTGGAGCGACAGTAATTACAATTATACGAAGACCGACCATTTCTCAATAATAAGGGACGGAAAAACTTCGTTTTCAAAGATTCCGGCCGACGGCTCTTCAAAAATGCCCGACGACCTTATGGAATCCCTTGAACCATATGATTTTTCCGAAATGATCGATTTTACTCCGGCATACCTTTCGGGCTTTCTTGCCGATAAATACGACGTCCCGGCAGACGCAAACCTTGCACGCATAAACGACAGAATAAAGGAAAGTTCGGTTATTTTTATGAGAAACACAATTTCCGGATACACGTCTTTAACAACAAAATACTGCAATGTAAAACTCTGCGATTCTTTTTCAAAATATGCCCTTTTGCCTGTATGGATATTAAATACGACATGGAAAGATAAAAAATATATATTTGCAATGAACGGCCAGACAGGTAAATTTGTCGGAGATCTGCCGTGCGACAAC
>CAKSDR010000042.1 GCA_934446095.1 uncultured Eubacteriales bacterium
AGGAAGTTCGTGGCGCACCTTCATCCGGCTGGGGCTTTCGCCCCCGATCAGGAATGTACCTGTTGAATGTGTATTCGGTTGTCAAGGTTCACGAGTGAGTTCGTTTTGCCCCTAAATAGGTAGCCAGCAAGAAGGCTCATTTTTAACCCCCTGAACGAAAAAGGCCGCTGGTTTCATAGTGAAACCAGCGGCTTGACTTGTAGTGAATTTAACTTAAAATAGGCAAAAAATAACGGTCACACAATACAAATGGACTGTGTGACCGTATTTATATCAGTTGTTTTGCCTAAACTGCTTGCGTCAACTTTTTATTCGTGCTGTTCCTTGATAGCTGCCTGTGCTGCAGCAAGTCTTGCAACAGGTACACGGAAAGGTGAGCATGATACATATGTCAAACCAATGTTATGGCAGAATTCAACAGATGTAGGATCTCCGCCATGTTCGCCGCATATACCGCAATGCATTGACGGACGTGTTTTCTTTCCGAGATCAACAGCCATTTTCATAAGTTTTCCTACGCCTACCTGGTCAAGTTTTGCGAAAGGATCGCTTTCGTAAATCTTTGCGTCATAATAAGCACCGAGGAACTTGCCGGCGTCGTCTCTTGAGAAACCAAATGTCATCTGGGTAAGGTCATTTGTACCGAAGCAGAAGAATTCAGCCTCTTTTGCGATTTCATCAGCAGTAAGAGCTGCTCTCGGAATTTCTATCATGGTTCCTACTTCGTATTTCATGTCGATTCCGGATGCCTTGATTTCAGCATCTGCAACTTCACATACTATTTTCTTAACAAATGCAAGTTCTTTTACGTCGCCAACAAGAGGAATCATAATTTCAGGACAGATTGTCCAATCGGAATGTGCCTTCTTAACATTAATAGCAGCTCTTATAACAGCCTTTGTCTGCATTTTTGCAATTTCAGGATAAGTAACTGTAAGACGGCATCCTCTGTGACCCATCATCGGGTTGAATTCATGCAATGAAGCAATAATTGCCTTTATTCTTTCAACAGACTTATTCTGAGCCTTTGCAAGCGCTTCGATATCCTTTTCTTCGGTAGGAACGAATTCATGAAGCGGAGGATCAAGGAATCTGATAGTTACAGGGCAGCCTTCAAGTGCTTCATAAAGCTGTTCAAAGTCTTTCTGCTGCAAAGGAAGAATTTTTTCAAGAGCATGTTCTCTTTCTTCAACTGTATCGGAGCAAATCATTTCTCTGAATGCCGAAATCTTGTCGGGTTCAAAGAACATATGCTCTGTACGGCAAAGACCTATACCTTCTGCTCCAAGTTCACGAGCTTTCTTTGCATCTCTCGGAGTATCGGCATTTGTTCTTACCTGAAGTCTCTTATATTTATCAGCCCAACTCATGATTCTCTGGAATTCGCCGACAATGGCAGCGTCTACAGTCGGAATAATTCCGTCGTAGATATTACCTGTAGAACCATCGATAGAAATGCTGTCGCCTTCATGATATGTCTTTCCGCCAAGTTCAAACTTCTTGTTTTCTTCGTCCATAATGATGTCACCGCATCCGGATACGCAGCATGTACCCATTCCGCGCGCAACAACGGCTGCATGTGATGTCATACCGCCTCTTACAGTAAGAATACCCTGAGAAGCCTTCATTCCGGTAATGTCTTCCGGTGAAGTTTCAAGTCTTACAAGCACAACTTTTTCTCCGCGTGCTTTCCATGCTTCAGCATCATCTGCAGTAAACACAATTTTTCCGCATGCTGCTCCGGGAGAAGCGCCGAGTCCTCTTCCTATAGGAGTTGCAGCCTTTAATGCCTTCGCATCAAACTGAGGATGCAAAAGTGTATCAAGGTTTCTCGGATCGATCATGAGAACTGCTTCTTTTTCTGTTCTCATTCCTTCATCAACAAGGTCGCAGGCAATCTTGAGGGCTGCCTTTGCAGTTCTCTTGCCGTTTCTTGTCTGAAGCATGTAAAGTTTTTTATCTTCAATTGTGAATTCCATATCCTGCATATCGCGGTAATGGTCTTCAAGAGTTTTGCAGATGCCTTTGAACTGTTCATATACTTCAGGCATAATCTCTTTCATTTGATCTATCTTCATAGGAGTACGAACTCCGGCAACAACGTCTTCGCCCTGAGCGTTCATAAGGAATTCGCCCATGAGTTTCTTTTCGCCTGTTGCGGGATCTCTTGTGAAAGCAACGCCCGTACCTGATGTTTCACCCATGTTACCGAATGCCATCATCTGTACGTTAACCGCTGTTCCCCATGAATAAGGAATATCGTTATCTCTTCTGTATATATTAGCTCTGGGGTTATCCCATGAACGGAATACTGCCTTAATTGCTTCAAATAACTGTTCTTTGGGGTCCTGAGGGAAATCTTTTCCGATTTTTGATTTATATTCTGCTTTAAACTGAGAAGCAAGTTCGCGAAGATCATCAGCCGTAAGTTCAACGTCCTGAGTTACGCCCTTCTTGGATTTCATTTCGTCAATAAGCTGTTCGAAGTATTTCTTACCTACTTCCATAACAACGTCTGAGAACATCTGAATAAATCTTCTGTAGCAGTCCCATGCCCATCTGGGGTTGCCTGATTTTTTTGCAAGTACGTCTACAACCTGTTCGTTAAGACCAAGGTTAAGAATTGTATCCATCATTCCGGGCATTGAAGCTCTTGCACCCGAACGAACGGATACCAAAAGCGGATTTTCCATATCGCCGAATTTTTTGCCTGTGATTTCTTCCATCTTAGCGATATTTTCCATTATTTCTGCCTGGATATCATCATTGATTTTTTTGCCGTCTTCATAATACTGAGTACAAGCTTCCGTTGTGATTGTAAAACCCTGCGGTACCGGAAGTCCGATATTTGTCATTTCAGCAAGGTTTGCACCTTTACCTCCGAGGAGTTCACGCATGTTTGCATTACCCTCGGTAAAAAGATATACATACTTTTTCTTTGCCATGTATTTTTTACCTCCAAAATTATTTTTTACAATTTCGCAACTATTATTGTATCACATAACTCAGAATTTTTCCATATAAAAAGCAAATTTTTTTCATATTTACATATTTTTTACAAATATAACCAGATTTTCCCGAAAAAACAGTCAATTGTGTTTAAAATCAAATGCATTTTTTGCGATTGCAGCAAAAATCGAGCGCTGCGCCATTCTAAGGTTTTTATATTTTTCGGCTTAAAAGTTAAATTCCGCGTTTTTGTGCGCCGTAAATTTACGCAATATCATCGCTGTCGCATACGCGGGTATTTTTCGGAAGAGTAATAATAACGGTCGTACCGACGTCTTTTTTGCTTTTAACCTCAATATCGCCGTGGTGGGCCAAAACAATTTCCTTTGCAATTGAAAGCCCGAGTCCGGTTCCCCCGACGTCTGAATTTCTTGCCTTGTCAACTCGGTAAAACCGTTCGAAAAGCCTTGGCAAATCCTTTTCGGCAATCCCGACGCCGTTATCGCTGACCTCAATTTTATACTCATCTTTTTCTTTTGAAAGTCTGACGTCTATCTTCCCTCCGGCAGGCGTATATTTTATGGAATTTCCTATTATATTGGTAACTACCTGCTCTATGCGTTCCTTATCGGCTGAAATATTATCGTCTGCGCAGCATTCGGAATTAAAGCAAAGTGTGTGATTGTGCTCGTTCGCCTGCGCCTGCAGCGCCATGCACATTTGCGATACCGCGTTTTGTATTGAAAAACTCGACACTTTCCACGACATCCTTCTGTTGTCAAGTCTTGAAAGCACAAGGAGGTCTTTTACAATTCTTGTCATTCTGTCGGTTTCGTTCATGATTATAGACAAGAACCGTTCTTTCATATTATCGGGCATGTCGTCGTCAGACGCTATAATTTCGGTTGCGCCCTTGATACTTGTAAGTGGCGTTCTCAGTTCATGCGACACATTCGCCACAAATTCGCATCTGCTCTTGTCGAGCAGCGCTCTTCCCGTAATATCCTGAATTACGACAATGTAGCCTCGTTTATCTCCCTCGTAAGTAAATATTGCAAAACTTATATCCGCTATAAGTTCTTTGTTCGGCTCGCTGCAAAGATTAACTTCGGATATGCTTACATAATTCGTTGTTCCGAGAAGTTCCTGGGTAACCTCCGGATGTCCGATAATGCCGGCAAGTTGATTGAATGTAAGGTTATCTTCCTGCTCGGGAGTTATCTCTTCCTTTCTCGCAATCATTTTCTTTGCGGACATATTTATATGAATTATTCTGCCGTTTTCATCAAATGCCGCAACTCCGTCTTCGAGGCAACTGAAAATGGTACGGAATTTTTCTTTTTCGTCAGACATTTGTTTTAACGTGTTCTCGATGGTCTGTGCCATCGAATTGAAATTATTTGTGAGTATTCCTATCTCATCATTGCTTTTGCTGTCAATTCTATAGGAATATTCTCCGGATTCTATGAGCATTGTGCCCTTTGTCAAATCCTGAATAGGGGCGGTTATTGCCTTTGCAAGGAAAAACGACAAAATCACCGCTATCAAAAGCCCTATAAGCAGCGTTTGGATAATTATTGAAAAAAGCACCCATATCAGGTTTTTCATTCTTGTCAGATTATCGATAATATATATAATGCAACTGTTTTCGCCGTTTTCAAGATACAATGCATAATCAAGGTATTCGGAACCTATCACCTGTTTCGTTCCCGGTTTCCCGTTCATTGCCGACAAAAGATTCTGGGTTTTTTTAAGTTCGCCCGTATCGTCGGCAGAACTTTCAAGCACCTTTCCGTCCATATCAAGAATGTAAAAGTTGCGGTACTGGTCAAAACTGAAACTTGACGAATATGCGCTTAAAAGTTCCTTTTGCGCCGAGGCAAAATTCTCGCTTTCAAGGTCCGAGGAAAGTTGTTGTGTTACCCTCTCCGAAAAGCCTCTCTCCATCTGATCGACAAAATCGTTTGTGTAGAAAGAATATATGCTGTTTAAAAGGATTATTCCGACGGTTGTCATAACGCATATTATAAAAACTATAAAAATCAAAACCAGTTTTATATTTAAACTTCTGTTCATTTTTTCCTCTTTTATGACATGAAATATCCGACACCGCGCCTGTTTTGTATATACACGGGTTCGGCAGGATTATCCTCTATTTTCTTTCTGAGCCTGCTCACAGTCACGTCTACCGTTCTTATATCACCGTAAAACCCGTCATATCCCCACACTTTTTCCATAAGTTCTTCGCGCTGATATACATTTCCTCTGTTTTTGGCAAAAAATTCGAGAAGTTCATATTCTTTTTTGGAAAGCGGAATTTCTTTCCCTTTTTTGGTAACGCTGTATCTGCTGCAGTCTATCTGCAAATCGGAAATAGTAATTATATTCTGATCTTTCTGCGCAGCGTCGTTCTCGCCGTCCGAAAAAATTCTGTTTTCCCCGGAATACCTTCTTATATTTGCTTTTATACGCGATATAAGTTCGGCGTGACTGAACGGTTTTGTCATATAATCGTCAGCACCGAGTTCAAGTCCCATAACCTTATCTCTTTCTTCTTCCCTTGCGGTAAGCATAATAATCGGGGTATCGAGTTTTTCTCTCACAAGCCTGCATACTTCAAATCCGTCCATTATCGGCAGCATTACGTCAAGCAGTATAAGGTCAAAATTTCCGGAAAGCGCCGACTCAAGACCGCTTTTGCCGTCGAAAGCAACCTGCACTTCATACCCTTGTTTTGATATAATATATTCAAGTATTTCGGAAATCGGCTTTTCATCTTCTACTATTAAAATTTTTTTCCTGTTCGAATTATTCATTATATTCTCCTGTTATCTGAAAGACATTTCGGTATCGGCATCTGTTATCTGCGAAAAAGCAAGCTGGCTTTTGGAATTCACAAAAGAAGCAAGACTTCTCACAGCCTTTGCCGCCTCGGCACCTGAGTTCATCTTTATCACAACTTTTGTACTTTTAAGATTATAAAGCGCCGCGTAAATTTCGGAATACATTCCCGCACCCGAAGAACTTCTTGCACCGATATTATAATCCCAAAGGCAAATCTCGTTAGAAACTATAAACTCGGAAAACGTATCTTTATCTATTGCGCGGGTCAGATTGCTTCCGCCGTAAAAACGCGCAAGGTGCGTCGTGTTTTTCGTAATCATTTGATACGTTTCAAGGCTATCGGAATATTCGCTTTTTATATTTTCGATGCTGTCGTTCGCTTCAATAAGTATTCCCACCGTGTGTCCGTCTATAAGCATTCTCCTTACGATGTCCGGGTTTTTCATCATACCTTTTCCCGTGCAGAAAAAGGTAGCCGTAATTCCGCTTCCCTGAAGCGTATTTAAAAGCGTTTCGGTGTTCCTGTTAAGCGAGGCTGCGTCAAAAGACACGCATATGGTTCTGCTTCCGATATCCGGAACTACGGTCTGCGGGCTATCGTTATTTTCGACGTTTCCGGTGTTGTTTTCCTTGCCTGCGTTATCCGGAATAATTATATTGGGTTCATCGTCAATTCCTATTATAGGTTCGGAACCGCTTTCCCTTTTTACGGGACTGTACATTTTTACAACTTCGCTGAAAGTATGTTTTTCCCTGCCGTCGGTAAGTCTCAAGGCATAAACGCCTTCTTCAATGCTCATGTACGTTTCGCAGCCGAGTCCGAGTGCGTACGCGGTTTCTGTTGCTGGAACGTACCTTGTATTATAAAAAAGTTTTGTAACAAGCGTCTGCGTTTTCTTGTCATCGGTAAGGGCCATAGATGTTTCGACGTTAAACGAAATAGTTTTTAAGTTGTCGTTATTTTTTATATAAAAATTGTCAGATTTAAGATTTGTTTTTACTTCAACGCCGGAAAAGCCCGTAAACATTTCAAGAGGTATATACTCTATATCGTCCTGCACAACAAGCGGGAATCTTTTGTAGTTAGAAAACGGTATATCGTTTTTAAAAAGCGAAGGAACGACGTACTTTGTGCCGTTATTCCGACCCGTCATATTGCCGTAGTCGTACACCCACGAATCGTTGTATGATTCCCCGGACACCGCCGCAGGCAGAAACAAGGACAATATAAAAGACACTGCCGCAAGGAGCGCAAGAATTTGCTTTGCCGTTCTTTTTTTCACTCTCATATCATCCTTTCATAATTTTACTTCTTTAATTATATATTGTTTTATATTAAAAGTCAACAAATTGTATTTATATATTTTTCTCTTTTTGGAATATAAATTGAAACTTAGGCATTGAAAAAAACTTTTATATTTAGTATAATATAAAAAAGTGTTTTTTTCGGGAAGGAAAATTTATGATAGATATTGCTGACAATAAAAAAGACAATATTTCGATTAACGTCGATTTTTCCGGCACATATTCGGCCCTTATGCACAAGGCGGGATTTCCGGTAATATCGCATATTAAGATATCTGGCATATCCGAACCGTTTTGCGGCAAAGCAAAACTTTTTATATACGGAATCGCAAAACAAGGATTTTTCATAGAAAAAACCGAAATTTGTCTTGATGAACTTCTGATTTCTCAGTATTCGTTTTCAAATGACAAGACGATAATTCTTGATATGTGCTCCTGCAGTTTAAAATTAAATTCCAAATTTTTGTCTTTGGTTGAAAATAAAACTTCAGGCATGCTTCATGTTGAGTTTTTATATAACGGCCATCGCTTTTCATGCGACAATCAGATAGTTCTCTTCCCGGAAAATATCCTTCCCCGCGGCATATCGCCGACCGTTCTTTCATCGCTGATTTTGGGAAAAACATTTTCACCGGAAGTTTCCGGTGAAAATGTATCTGCGCTTAAAGATATCTACAATTTTGTAAGAAAACAAAATTATATATGTTCTCTCAGCAAAAACTGTGATTTTACATCTGAGGATATCTCCGTAAACTCCGTTGATGCTGCCTTGTCGGGCAAAATAAAAATTCTGTCTTCCCTTGAAGTTGCCATGGTTTTTGCAAAATGCGCAAGAAATGCGGGCTTTTTTCCGGTTATTATTATGTCCAAAAATCAGGCTAATGTCAAAATATATATCGGCGCTGACACCGGCGAAAATTTCAGTTTTCCCGTATGTGAAAGTTCCGACAACGTCGCAGACCTCATTTCAGAAAAAAAACTTCAGGTTTTTTCATGCGACTCTCTGTTTACGGCTCAGAACATTGACTTTGAAGACGCCTGCAAGAGTGCTGAGTATGAACTTATAAAAGAAAAATCAAAGATACTTTTTGCTTTGGATCTTTGCTATTATGACAAAAAAAGCCACGGCACGCCATTCTCGTGCGAAATTGATTCTTATAACACCAAGTCTTTCTGCTTTGGGAAACGCCCTTCTATCCCGGTAAATTTTCCTTCGGGGTTTTTGTCGGAAAAATCCGGGGCTGCAAAAGACCTGCTTATCGAATCGTACAGCGAAAAATATGACCTGCGGCAAATCTCCCACAACTGCAAGAATTTCTGTTCAATAGCCGTTAAAAGCGACGACAGTGAAATAACCCTCTCGCAGTCGCAGGATATAAAGAACATAAAAACTTCGCTTGAAAAACATTTAAAATCGCTTATTGAAAATGACAGCGTCGGAACATATTTTACCGAAAGCGACATTTACGATACCGCAAAAATTCTGCACGAAGAAAACAGAAAATGCATTTCTGTTTTTTCGGACAGTTTTCTTTATCTTGCACACGGTTTTATCAGCATTAAAAAGAAAGATGAAGTTATAAATGTACCGGTGCTTTTGTATCCTGTAAAAATCATCTTCAAAAAGGGCCGGATATATTTAAGAATACTTGATTATGTCCCCCACTTTAATTCCGCGGGGTTTGAATACTTAAGAAACAGTTTTTTCATGCAGACATTCTTTAAGCAGTACGCTTTTCCGAAAAATTCATATCCGGAAATCCGCACCTACTGCAAAAGATTTGCCGATGCTTTTAATGCCGGAAACGCAGGCAGCGCCGATTTTTTGGAAGAATCGTTTATTTCATTGTTTTCGGTTCCCGTAGATATGGCTGACAGTTTCTTTTCGGAAAAGAAAGGCAAATACCCTTTGCCGCAAAAGACAGACAATTACCGGCAAGAGCACTATAAACCTTATAAAGACAATCTTTTTGACGTTTCGGAAACTGCACTCGGGGCAATTTCTGCGTCCGGATATAAAGATGTTTACATAAAAGCAGGCAAAGACTGTGAAACAGAAAAAACCGCAGCCGAAGCCGCGCTTTTCAACATGAAAAACAATCTTCCCACGGTTATTGTATCGGGAGATAAAAACTCTTCCGAAAATATCCGATCCGTTTTTGATTCAGAAGATCTTTCGGGACTCGTTCTTTCAATCGATGCCGAATGCTGCATTGCAGATACGCTCAGGGCTTCACTTGCAAAACTCGGTCAGATCAAAAAAACAGACGGCTCCGATTTTTGCAGCGATATATTACGCGAAAAAGGCGAAAGATTAAACAGATATCATCTCAGCAAAACAAAAAAATACGACTTTGAATTTTCTTTTTACGACGCTCTGTGCGCTTTTGAAAGCGCCGGAATTCCGCTTTCGAAAGAGAAAAAGGACACGATAATTTCCGTTGAGAATATTTATTTCCCCGAACTTTCCGCAAAAAGCGTACGCAAAATATTCATGCTCGTAAACGACCTTATCGCAAGTGCTAAAAAACTCGGCACAAAAGAACCTTTAAAAAATTATCCGCTTTACGGAATAAGATGCACTGACAGCGAAAAGACCGATATCCCCGATGAATTGTTTGCAAACCTGCAAAGCAGGCTTTGCGACTTTTCCGCAGCCGTATCGGAAATCATGCCGCGCCTTTATATCGAAAATTCGGATATAAAAAATGCGTCTTCCCTGTTTGCGTTTATAAATATTTTAAACCTCTGTTCCGAATATGCTTTTAAATCGTTCCCAAAAAATCTGTTTTCGGAAGACATCTACAAACTTTCCAAAATAATCGAAAACGCAAAGTCAGTATCTTTGAAAATTTTATCTCTTAAAGAAAGTTTTTATGAATTTGACCAGGAAATTTTCGATCTTCCCGCAAAAGAACTTCTTGAAAAATACGACGGAAACGAATTTTCATTTGCAATATCAAAAGAACATGGGCGAAACGAAATCATTAAAAAATTAAACTCTTTCAATTCGTTTAACGCAATAAACAAGAAAAATGCCCGTGAATATCTTTCTGCCTTGTGCAAAATCGCAGAATTCAAGGAAGAATTTGAAAAAAATTCCGATATTTTGTCTTTCTGCCTTTCAGATATGTTTTACTCTTACAACACTGATTGGGACATTATTGCAAAACTCATACTTTTTGCAAAAAACACCGACTCATACTTGAAGAGAATATTTAAATCCGAAACCGAAAAAAGAACTGCCGTTTACAGCCGGCTTTCGGATTTCATTGACTTTATAAAATCCGGAAAAGGCTGTGAACTTACAGTAAAAATAAACGCCTCCAAAGCCGACATTTTCGGAAGCGAAGGGCTTGCAAGCGTCATATGCGACCGCTTGTCCGCCGACATTTATTCCCTTGATTACGAAGATGGGTTCCTGTCTGAAAACGGTTTTCAAAACACCATATTTAAATGGAAATCAAACATCGGTGAAATTTACGACTATTGCGCTTACAATTCCGTTCGCAGCGGTTGTCTTAACGAAGGACTTTCAAAATTCTGCCTGTTTTTGGACGAAAACGGCGTAAACGACGACACCGACAAGATATTTGTCCGTTCACTGCTGTTTGCCATATGCTCGCAAATAAAAGACAGTGACAAACTTTTCTCGGACTATAAAGAGTATAAAAGCGATATTCTGCAGTTTGGCAGCGCATATACCAAAAACAAAGAAAATATCAGAAATGAAATTATAGATCTATACTACAAAAACTATAATTATTTTCTGGATTCCGAAGCCGAAAAAGTTAAAAGTTTTGCTGCCGCCCTTGAAAACGTATCAATGTCAGGTCAGGAAATTCTGCATCGTTACGGCAGCGTTATAAGTCATATTTTCCCGGTTATTATAACGACATGCAAGTTCCTGCAGAGTTTTACAAGCATAAAAAACGTAATCGTTATGAACTCTCAGGAAATAAATTACAAAATCATTAAAGACACTCTTACAT
>CAKSDR010000043.1 GCA_934446095.1 uncultured Eubacteriales bacterium
TGCCTCCGGTCGGAATCGAACCAACGACACGGGGATTTTCAGTCCCCTGCTCTACCAACTGAGCTACAGAGGCAAATTAAAAACCTCGCCTTATTGATTTGCCACAGCAACTCAACGGTAATTATTATAACATACCGGTTTCGTTTTGTCAATAGCAAATTAATTTATTTCCTGCAAAAATGCAGGCGGCTTTATACACAATATTTTATTGTATGCGTACGCGCAAACTCACAGCCCGGCTCTACTTTATTTATGCCTGCTTTTTTGGTGATATCGTAATTATCATCAGCATAGTCATGAAGTCCGCACCACGGTTCAAGGCAAATATAACCGGCCTGAGGTTTTGTCCACAAAAGAAAATAGTCAAAACCGTTAAAATCAAGTTCCGTGCCGGCTCCCGTAACATTATTTTTAAGTATTGCCTTTCTCGATTTAAGATCGGTAAATACAAGCGCGTCCGTATTGAAATACTTATACTTCAGTTTTAATTCCGTGCCCTCTTCGCTTATTGTTTCTTTTTCATGCGCCAAAAATCTTCCGCACGGCAGCGTGCTTTCAAACTTTTCTTTTTTCTCGAAAATAACGCTGTAATCTTCAATTCCCGAGGGGCACGCATGCGCCTCATGCGCTCCTATCGAAAAATACATGGTATTTTCCCCGCAGTTTTTAACAGAGTAGTCTATTTTTACCGCATTTTCAATCAATGTATATGTTATTCTCAGTTCAAATTCGAAAGGAAACTGCTTTTTTGTTTCATCATCGGATTTTAGCAAAAAAACCGCTTTTTCTTCGCCGGCATACTCCGTTAAAAACTCCTTTTCCCTTGCGAAGCCGTGCTGAGCAAGAAAATATTCTTTACCTTCATAGGTGTATCTGTTTTCTTTAAGTCTTCCGCATATGGGAAACAAAACAGGAGCTTGGCCGGACCAGAAGCGTTCGTCACCGTTCCACAATTTTTCCTCGCCTTTGTATTTTATGCTTTTAAGTTCGGCCCCGACAGAACTTATTGATACTGAAAGTTTTTCGTTTTTTAAGAAAGTCAACATGTTCTTCTCCTTTTATTTAGTTATATTTTTACATTTAATCCGCAAGTATGACGCCTATATCCTTCATTTCGCCCGTGTCAGAACCTATCAGGATATATTCCGCGTCCTTAAAAGTGGTTGTTTCATCATTTGCAAATACAATAAAATTGCTGTCTGCATCCGCATTTTGACTTCTTCCGCGAACGCAGTAGCAGTACTTGTAATTTTTTGAAAAAATCTCATCCGGAACTTTTTTAAAAATTCTCCACGCGTCGGAAAACTCGACTTCGATTGTGTTTTCTTCGGTACCTATCTGAAAAGAATTTTTGTTGACCGAAAAATTGCTTTCGCCGTCGTTGTACGGAACTTCAAACTCTTCGGCACCCTTTGTAAAATCGCCGTCTGAAACCCCGCACCTTCCCTCCATGTCATTGAAGCGTCCGGTATCGTAATACAAAATTCCGCCGGTTTTTATAAGGTTTACATGTTCTCTTTCTGAGTTCAAATCGGAAGCGTCCCCCGGTATAAAGTCATCAGGAACTCTTATAGGCAATGTATCGTAACATGAGCAAAGCGCAAAAATCAACGATGAAATCAAGCATATAAAAACAATTTTTTTCATAGAATCTCCTCTTTTGTCAACTCATTCTGTAATGCCCTATAATATCGTCTCTTGTTTCCAAAATATCCTCCTCATAGTATTTCTGATTCGGTCTTCCGTGGTGTATGACGAAAGATGTTCCGTTTTTGTTTCTCTTGTCGGACACAATTCCTATATGATTTTTAAAAACCACAATATCTCCGCCCTGCCACTCGCCTATTTTTGATACATCAGTAGTACATGGTATGGCATTGCTGTCGAAAAACACTTTGAGGTTCGCAACCCTTCTGAAATCAATATTTTTGTCAACAATCTCTATATTGTACTTTTCGCGGTTATTCAATATGTCATCATTTACAAGTTCCATAAGATCATATCCTGCATCGCAAAGTCCGAATGCAACAACGTCTGTGCAAACGCCGCATTCGTCATCCGGATATCCGCCGGCATAATATTTGCTTTCATATTTCGGTTTTTTCCGAATATATTCTCTTACATTCTGCAATATATCTGTCTGGTCGTCAATTCCGTCGCCGTCCATGTCGGTTTTGCTTACATAAGTTTCTATATTGAAATCCTTGTTTTCGTACTTTCTTTCCGGAATTAAATTAAATTCGTGCAGCAAATATACTATTGATGCAGCAAGCAAAACAAATATTATAAATTTTTTTAATCTTCCCCTTTTTTTCATGACATCACCGCCGAAACAAAATATGCCGCATACAATAAGATTTTTTATTATTTTTGAATATCTTCTTTAACCGAAGAAACAATGCCTTGTGCAAGGCCTGCAAGCCCCTGAATTTCGGACGGAATAATAATCTTTGTTGCCTTTCCGTCGGCGGCTTTTTCAAAAGCCTCAAGCGCCTTAATTTTAACATATCCGTCTGTAGGAGCCGCTTCGTTTATTTTTCTTATGCCTTCGGCAATTGCCTGTTGAACCTTTATAATTGCCTGTGCCTGGCCTTCCGCTTCTCTGATTGCAGCTTCTTTCTTTGCGTCTGCGCGCAAAATTGCCGATTCCTTTTCCCCTTCAGCAATAAGGATTGCTGATTTCTTGTCACCTTCCGCACGAAGAATTGACTCTCTTCTTTCACGTTCCGCCTTCATCTGACGTTCCATCGCATCTTGAATCTCTCTCGGAGGAATAATATTTTTAAGTTCAACTCTGTTTACTTTTATTCCCCAGGGATCAGTCGCTTCATCAAGAATTGCGCGCATTTTTGTATTTATTGTATCCCTTGAAGTCAAGGTTTCATCAAGTTCCAAGTCACCGATGATATTACGCAAAGTTGTTGCAGTCAAGTTTTCTATTGCCATCATCGGGCGTTCAACACCATTAGTGAAAAGTTTCGGGTCGGTTATCTGGTAGTAGACAACAGTGTCAATCTGCATTGTAACGTTATCTTTTGTAATAACCGGCTGAGGCGGAAAGTCAGCAACATGTTCCTTTAAACTGATCGGTCTGCTCACCTTGTCAATAAACGGAACTTTTACATGAATTCCGACACCCCATGTGGCGGCATATGCGCCGAAACGTTCAACTATGCATGCGTGTGCCTGCGAAACAATGCGTACATTCGCCATAATAAGCATGATTACAAGAACTGCAAAAATAATAATATATATCATAACTAATCTTCCTTTCTCACTATAAGTTTAATGCCTTCTATTTTTACGATTTTCACCTTTGTGCCCGCTTCAATGCGTTCCCCGTTTTCACTCCGTGCCGTCCAAATCACGCCGTTAATCACAAGCGTTCCCATGTCGAGATCATTGTCAACCGACTCTTTAAGTATTGCACTTTTGCCGATAAAACTGTCGGAATTTGTCGGAATTTTACTTTTTAAACCCTTAATTGCTGTTTTTCGAAAAACAAGGAGAAAAACTATTGCACTTAAGACAAATACTATCAGTTGTATAATTAAATTGTCTGTAAAGAACGCCGAAAACATGGCACAAACAGCCCCGCACACAAACCATATCGAGACAAACTGTACCGTTGCGGCCTCGACAAGCGCAAGCACAACTGCCAAAATAAGCCATACTGCTTTCAACTACTCTCCTCCTTTTTAAAAGTTTGTTTTTTCTAAATCTATACTATCATATTCCCGCACTGTTTGCAATAGAAAAGTTTTTCAAAATGCAGCAATAAAAAAGTCAAAACACAGAGATATTTGCGCCGCAGATACTCACGGCATCCGGCGGTCGTTACTGTTTTTTTACGCAAGTGACAGTTTTTAAAAAACATAAAAATCGGAATGGAGCATAAAGTCCATTCCGATTTGGAGCAGGCAACGGGAGTCGAACCCGCAGCCACGGCTTGGGAAGCCGTCATTTTACCGCTAAACTATGCCTGCACATATTAAGATTTGCAAAAACGTCATTTTACCAAATGCATGCACGTCCGCAAATTTTTCTCGTTTTTTTGTTCATTGAAGAATATTATAGCAAAGTATATTTATGTTGTCAAGTGTTTTACCCGTTTTGAAAGGGCTGAAATCATTCAGCCCTTCAAAACGATAAATATTATCTTTTCATTACGCCAAGACCGCTTAATTTAATAATAAGATCGCCGAAGTCGGATTGCAAAAGTTTTATAAATTCCGAAACCTTCGGGTTTTCTTCATCGCGGCATACCGCGTAGTAATATGTTGTAAAAGGATATTGTCCGGAAGAGATTGTGTCGTCATTCGGCTGAATCCCGTTTATATCCATAAGTTCGAGTTCCTGCAGACTGCCGTAAAAGGCTTTCATGTTGGTGTAATAGTAATAAAGACTATATCCTATGGCGTAACTGCTTTTATTCATCTTATTATAATCAATTACGTCGGTAAGAATATTCGCCATAAGGACGCTTGTTCGCTCGCGGCTTATTTCCTCATTTATATTATGCCCGTTTAAAATAAACTTTTCCATCTGAGCATGGCTTCCACTGTCATTGTTTCTGCAGTAAGCGGCAAGGTATTTGTCATCTCCGCCGAGCGTCTTCCAGTTATTTATGCTATTGTTTACATATATTTCATAAAGTTGTTCCCGGGTTATGTTTTTGACGTTGTTTTCGGATGAAGTAAAGAAAACGAGCGCCTCGTTTGCTATCGGAACATATTTCAGTTTTACTCCCTTATCCTGCGCATATTTTTTTATCTCATCGCTCGGATCGGGCACAAAAATAAGTTCAACTTCGCCGTCTATGAGTCTTTTATATGAATTTGAAGTTTTTGAATGCTTCTTGGGTTTGGCGTCGCTGTTTTCACTGTTAATATAGTAATGGTTGTATATATTATTTGTTATTTCATATGTGGATGTAGACCCGTCAAGAATCGGGATTTCCTGCGTGGGGGCGTCGTCGCGCCTTATTACCGGAGCATTTTTCGACAGAAGGACTTTCATCATATCATATAAGTACAAAACGCAGTCATGTCTTGTAAAATATTTCTGCGGATTAAAGAAATATTCGTCGTCGGCGCTGTCCTCAACTTCTTTCAGTTCCACGTCAACCGGCAGAAAATAACCGTTTGATAAAAGAATATCGTACGATTTTGCCGCATAATCTGATATTTCCGAAACGTCCTGATACTTCGAATAGTCAACGTCGCCTTTGTCTTCGGCATAACCCAAATAATCAAGCATGCGATGCGTCATCACAACCAACTGTTCCCTTGTAACAGAAGATGCCGGATTGAAAGTTCCGGTCTTTGAAAATACGCCGATATCAGCAAGCGCCGTAATGCTTCCGGCAGCCCAGTTATCTGCAGGAACGTCCGAATAATAAGAAACTCCCAAAACAGGTTCTATTGAAAACATTCTTGCAAACACTACCGCCATCTGCGCACGTGTTAAAGTTCTTTTCGCGCCGAACGATCCGTCGTCATACCCCGAAAAGACGCCTCTTGCAGTCATCTGACGTATATACATATCATAGTACATGGTTTTTCCTTCGAGAATATCCGTGTACTTGTTTTCGTAACTTTCCTTTGAAACAGTGAATTCTTCCTGCTTCGGCAGAAAAGCGTATGAATACCCATCGAATGGACCTATGCCGAGAGGGATTATTTCATTTGTCGCCTTATTTCTGCAAATATAAACGCTGCGGCTTGAATAGTCGTACTCTTCATCAGACTTTAAGGCCTTAACTACGTATGTTTCTTCTGCGTCCGTACTGCTTTTTTCATCTTGAACTTTTGCGAACACACTCATAGGCAAAAGCAAAGACAGAGCCGAAAACAAACACAGTAATTTTTTTGAAATTTTTTTCATACCTTTTCACCTCTTCATAATAAAATATTTAAAACAACCCTTTTCGGGAAATTTCAGAAATTTTCTGCGCCGTAAAATCATTTTGCAGCCGGTAAAAAGAACAAAAAAGTGCATTCGTTAATAAATATCAAAACGAACACACATTGCCGCACACTTATAAAATTGCAATACGAAACGAAAAATCCTGACAGCATGCGCGTATATTTTTTACAAAAAGATTTGCCAAGTTATTTCACACTTGTATTTTAGCATATGCCGAATCTTTTGTCAACAGATAAAACCGCTCCATATTTTATAAAGTCTGTAAAAGCGGGGGCGAAATGCCCTCGCTTTTGAAAATCTTTAATTTACTGCAGTTTTTGCATAAAGTTTTCTTTTAAAACTACATATCAAGCATATATACAATCGAATTTCTGTCGGGAAAAGAATAGTCTATCGGAAGATCCGATTTGTTAATTTTGCAAAATTCGGCACGCTCATAAAACTTATGGGATGCTTTCGCAACCGAAGGAGTGTCAAGAATAATATGCTTTACCGCGTTGCTTTTTGCAAATTCCAGTAAATGTAAATATAACCGCAGTCCAACTTTTTGACCCCGATAGCCGGATTTTACAAAATTTTTTCAGTATCGCACAGTTGTTTTCCCGCAGCATAAGCCCAATAGTGCCTATTACAACATCCGTTTCAACGGCAAGAAAAAAAGCGCCGCCGTTATTTATATAACAGCCCTCAATATCTTTTAAGTCCGGCTGCTCGTCAAGCGAAAGATTAATCCCGCTCTCGTTATTTTGAATATCCAATATTAAATTTATAACTTGTTCCTTGTAAATATCGGAATATAAAATAATTTTCATAAGATTGCCATGACCTTCCGAATTTTAAAACAAATACAAATTTCTGGTTACATGAAATTATATTGTAGAATATTTATTAAAAAACATCCCTCAGCATTTATTTGCGCGTTTTTAAAAACCATATTGCAAAACTGCCTATTCAAATTCATATGATCCTTTAGCATAAAAAAAGAAAATTTTATCGGCAAAATCCGATCCGAGTTTTTTCTGCAGCTTCTTTGCAATGTCATTTTCAACATAAATCATTACATACGGAAGCATATTGTTATCAATCATATGATTCGCTATAAAAAACTGCATTCTTCTTGATATGTTTTGTCTTCGGAAGGCCGGGGCAACATATTCAAAACCCAACGAAAAATCCTTATGTATTCCCGCGTACGCCTTTTTGCCTTTTTCGTCTTCCAAAACCCACATTTGCTTCTGTAATATCCTGCTGAGCGGTTGATTGTGCCACGAGCGGGTATATGTTTTTTCAACATAAGGCAAATCATTTTCAGCAGCCGACCTGATTTCGCTTTTGACAATTCCTTTGACTTATCTGTAAATATACGCCTTTGAATTTTTAGAGTTTTCACTTTCAAATCGTACCAACCCATAAACATGAAAATCGCATTTGTGGAAAATATCATTAAATTTACATTTTTCACCGCATATCTATTTCATATCTCTTTTTTGTATTCAATAACAACCAATTATCAACGCTCCTGCCCTGTAACAATTCTTGAAAACCTAATATCTCGCATATATTTTTCTATGGTGTTATCTCTCCTCCCTTCCTCATAAAGACATAGTTTGAAGTTATTGATTAGTTCATTTGTAATAATTTTCTCCTTCAGTGTATTCACACGCCTGTCAATTATATATTTTACCACATTATAAAAATATATAACTTTTCATTGTGAATATCAGGAATCACAAGCAACAAAAAAGACTTCAAGTTTAAAACCCGAAGTCTTTTGATAAAAAACTAAATCAACGCTTTATAAATTGCCGCAATATTTTTTTCACTGACATTTTTTCGAGTATTTGCAGGACTTCCGCTCATCAGTGCGTCAGATGTCATTTTGGGAATTGCAGAGGTGAATTTATCAATGTCAATCCCATATTCCGCTATTGTCGGAACTTCACACTTTTTGCATATTTCAAAAAGTCCTTCAATAAATTTATTCGCTGCAGTTTCATCGCCGTCAGCCGTAGTTGCAGTTCCGGCTGCCCTTGAAAGTTCCGCAAACCTTTCCGCCGCACCGTCTTTTGCGAAATCCATACACTTGCACAAAAGCATTGCGTTTGACAAGCCGTGCGGAACATGGAACAATGCACCAATCGGGCGGCTCATACCGTGCACAATTGTAACGGAGGAATTATTTATGCAAATTCCCGCTTCAAGTGCGGCGATTGACATCTCATATCTTGCTGTTTCATTTTCTCCGTCATTGTATGCAATCGGAAGATATTTAAAAATACGTTTTACCGCAGATAATGCCAAAGCGTCAGTCAGCGGCTGAGCCTGCTTGGATGTGTATGCTTCAACAGCGTGAGTGAGAGCGTCAATCCCTGTTGATGCCGTTATAATTTTAGGCGAACTTAATGTGTTTGTATAATCAATGATTGCCAAATCAGGCAGCAGTGCCGCACCTTTAAGCAACATTTTTACATCTGTTTCGGCATCTGTTATAACAGTAAATTTTGTTGCCTCAGAACCTGTTCCGGCTGTTGTCGGGATTGCCGCCATAGGCGGAAATTCGCCGACGATTTCTTTTCCCATATAATCGCTGAGTTTTCCGCCACACACATTCAGTACGGCAATTGCCTTTATTGCATCAAGAGGGCTGCCGCCACCCATTCCGATAAGAAAGTCGCAGTTATTTTCACGATATGCCTTTAACCCTTCTTCAACCATAACATCGGTAGGTTCTCCCATAATATCCTTAAATACAACGCATTCAAGTCCGTTTTCGGAAAGTTTTGATACAAGCATTTTGAAAGCGTTAAGTTCCGATACAATCCGCCCCGTTACAATGAGCGGTTTTTTGCCCATTGTAACAAGGTATTTTATTGAATCTTCGATTGCACCAATTCCCGTTATTATTTTTTTCGGAGTCAAAAATTCCTTGCTCATATTCTCACCTCTTATTCGCTGTCTGCCTTCAATACCGCATTCAGCATAACCGTTGCACCCTCGGTGCAATGCTCCACACTCGAAAATTCCGGTTCGCAGTGTGAAAGACCGTCCTTTGACTGAACGAAAATCATTGTTGTCGGCAGCATATATGATGCAAACTGTGCGTCATGTCCCGCTCCCGAGTGAATATACTGATGCTTAATTCCGGCTTCCTCGCACGCTTCCTTAACATATCCGACAAGTTTTTTATCCCAATAAACGGTATCGCGGTTCCAAGCCTTTTCAGCCTCACAAGTACAGCCTGCCCATTCTCTGTCGGCACAACTCTTTACTATTGCAAGTACCTTTTCAAGTACCTCCGGTTTTTCATGTCTGGAGTCAAACGAAAAGTCAAAGTAATCGGGAACACAGGTATGTACGCACGGATGGCACACAACCTCACCTGTTGTATAAACCAAATCTTTTATGCCAAGCTTGTCAATTTCCGTGTGCAGATAATCAAGCGCCAACGCTGCGGCATAAAATGCGTCACGGCGTTTCGGCATCGGGAATGTACCGGCATGGGTTGTCTGTCCGTAAAATTTGAGCCTGTAGTTAAACATTCCCAAAACACAGTCAACAACGCCGATGTCATTTCCGTTATCCTCCAAAATCGGTCCCTGTTCAATATGAGTTTCAAACATATACTTATATCTGTCCGGAGAAAGTCTGTATTTTTTATCGCCCTTAAATCCCGACTTTTCCAAAGCCTCGCCAAAGGTTTTTGTTGGGTCGAGAATACTTTTTGAAGCCATCATATCCTCGTATTTGAACTTTTGACGAATATCCTCGGGAAGATAGTCATAGCACACAACTCCCGAAATCATCATAGCCGGAGGATAGAGAGAGCCTTCTTCGTTTGTCCATATCATTGCCGTCAGGGGGTGCTTATGCGGGATTTTCTTTTCGGCAACCGTTTCCAAAACCTCCATTGCGGACATTACACCCAAAATTCCGTCATAGTTACCGCCGTTTTTAACCGAATCAACATGAGATGCCATTACGATTCTTTTTGCGTCGGGATCGCTGCCCGGAAGTGTTGCATAGATATTTGCCACATCATCAATTTCAATTTCCGCACCGATTGCCTTCATTCTTTTCAGGAATTCATTTCTTGCCATAATAGCCTCCGGTGACAGAGAGTATCTTGTAATACCCCCATGCCCCGCATCACCAAATTTGCTGAAGGTTTTTATTTTATCTTCCATTCTTTTTTTGCTGCATGCATACATAATTATCATTCCTTTCGTTTTTATCTCTGTTCTGGTACTCTCATACACTTTTCCAAGAGATTTATAATATCTTTACTCGGAACATATGCCACAGGAAATTCACCCTGATTTTCCATTTTAATCAAAAACAGATATTTATCGTCCCAGTCAATCAGGTACGCTGTTTTTATATCCGATTTCAATCCCAATTTCTCTTTTAAAGTTCTTTTGGCCCTTGCACAGCCGTATATAATTCCGTCCCATGGTGTCTTAAAGCTTAATTTGCTTTTCAATTCATATTTCATATGTATTTCAACGGCAAATTCTGTAATTCCCATGGAAATGTGGCGCATATCATCACCAATTGTCCGAAATTTATCCGGAGTAATATACTCGTCGAGCGAACCGAACTTTACATTTTTATAACGCTCAGGCATTATTACACCTCCTTATATGCGGCTTTTAATAAATTACGTTAATTTCCGCAATTACCTCGTCAACCTTCTTCATTTCCTCTTTAACCTGCTCGGGCGTTATGATAAGCGGAGGACAAATGAGAATCATATTTTCGTGCGAATATGTCATAAAGCCTTTTCCTTTGAGTTTGCCGATTATGGATTTCATTATCCCGGCAGGGTCTTTGCCATATTCCACAAGCGGTGCTTTGGTTTTTCTGTCTTTTACAAGTTCAATTGCCGAGAATAAACCGATATATCTTACATCTCCGACAATGTCATATTTAGTTTTTAATACCTCGAGTTCTTCTCCCAAAACCTTGCCGGATGCGTTTACATTATCAAGAATTTTGGCATCATCATAGAATTTCAGGCAAGCAACACCGGCTGCACACGCAAGCGGATGTCCGCTGTAGGTAAGACCACAGGAAAGAAGGTGGTCATCGAAGTATTCGGCGATTTCTTTGCTTACAACTACAC
>CAKSDR010000044.1 GCA_934446095.1 uncultured Eubacteriales bacterium
ATCTATACCGGGGTATGTGTGGACGGCGCCTGCACGCTTGGAATTTGCGCGGAACGAAATGCAGTTTTTAACATGATAACAAACGGTGAAAGTATTATAAAAAGGGTTATTGCAGTAAATTGGGACGGAAAAGTTCTTGCACCGTGCGGTGCCTGCCGAGAACTTATAACGCAGTTTATGCCCAAAGAATACAAAAATGTCGAAATTATGCTTGATTATGAAAACGGTCGGATAGCACCGCTTGGAATTTTAACACCCGAATGGTGGATTTAATCAAATTGCCATAATTTTTCCGCAAGTTTCATAACATAACTTTATATTGCCATTAAGGCAAAACAGCTGTAAAATATAGAGAAAAACCGATTTTTTTGATTATTTTTTGTAAAAACTCTTGACATTTTCTTAAAATAGGTATAGAATAGCACAAAAGTTTTAATTGTGAGGTGAAACGGAATGTTCTGCATCGATTATCGATTTTATTATTATAAAGAGGACTGCCCGTTTACCACATTCGGCCGATAATTTTCGGTTCTTTTATGTATATAACGGACGGTCCGCATTTGCATGCTTTTTTGAGCATACATAATGCGGATTTTTATTTTTCATCGGAGGATTTTAAAAATGAATCAACTTGAAAAAGCGCGGAATATTATTAATGAAACAGATCTGGAAATGGCAAAACTTTTTGAGAAAAGAATGGACGCTGCGAAAGAAGTTGCGGCATATAAAAAAGAACATGCCCTTTCCGTAGACGACTTTTCGAGAGAAGAAGAAATAATAAAAAGAAACTCAAAATTTGTGGAAAACGAAGAATTGCGTTCTTATTATGTAAGTTTTTTAAAATATAACATAGAACTTTCCAAAAAATTCCAGCATCGCATTCTTGACGGAATGAGAGTGGCTTACAGCGGAGTTGAAGGAGCGTTTGCAAATATTGCGGCGGAAAAAATCTTCCCCGATGCGATTTCGGTTCCGTGCAAAGATTTCAGAGCCGCCTATAACGCGGCTGCCAACGGAAACTGCGACTGCGCACTCTTGCCTATCGAAAACAGTCACAACGGCGATGTTGTACAGGTTTTAGACCTTGCTTTTTTCGGATCGCTTTATATTTCAAGCATTTATGAAGTCGAAATTACCCAAAACCTTCTTGCAAACAAAGGTGCGTCCATAGGCGGCATAAAAACAGTTATAAGCCATCCCCAGGCTCTCGGACAATGCGAAGCATTTATAAGGGAACACGGTTTTAAAACTGTTGAGGCGGTAAATACTGCAGTTGCAGTAAAACAAGTAGCTGAGTCCGGACGGCTCGACATTGCAGCAATAGGCAGCATTGAAGCCGGAAAAAAATTCGGACTTGAAAAAATAGAAGGGCACATAAACGAAAGCGGCACAAACACCACTCGCTTTGCGGTGTTTACGCGTGCAGCAAAACAAAAAGACCCGAAAGACAAGCATTTTATCATGCTTTTCACAGTAAAAAACGAAGCAGGTTCTCTTGGCAAAGCCGTATCGATTATCGGAGAGAACGGCTTTAATTTGAAAGCTCTTAAAAGCCGTCCCACAAAAGAACTTATATGGGATTATTATTTTTATGCCGAAGGCGAAGGGGACATTAACGGCGACAGCGGTAAAAAAATGCTTAAAGAACTTAAAAAATGCTGCAAAAACCTTAAAATACTCGGCTCCTTTGAAAAAGAACTGCACATCTGATAACTGACTGGAGAACGTGAAATGAATATATCAGTAAAAACAGCTTCCGGTTCATATGACATCATTCTTCAGCGTGCGGCGCTGAAAAATGCCGGAGAAATACTAAATCTTAACCGTAAAGTTCTTATCGTAACCGACAGCAATGTTCCGCAAAATTACTCAAAAGTTATAAAAGATCAGGCGACTGACGCTATTATAACCGTAATTGAACAGGGCGAAAAGTCCAAAAATCTTGACACGTGGAAACTTCTGCTGCAAAAAATGACCGAGAACAACTTTACGAGAACCGACGCCGTTGCCGCTGTCGGGGGCGGAGTTGTCGGAGATATTGCGGGATTTGCCGCTGCCTGTTATATGCGCGGAATTGATTTTTACAACATTCCGACAACGCTTCTTTCTCAAGTCGACTCTTCTATCGGCGGCAAAACGGCGGTTGATTTTATGGGTTACAAAAATCTTGTAGGAGCATTTTTCCCGCCGAAAAAAGTTATCATAGATCCTGATACTTTAAAAACGCTCCCGGAAAGGCAACTTTCAAACGGACTTGCCGAATCTGTCAAAATGTCTCTTACGAGTGACAAAAACTTATTTGAAATATTTGAAAAAGAAACTCCTTTTGATGAAAAAATCCTGGATCTTATTATCGAAAAATCACTTCTTATAAAAAAATATGTTGTAGAAAACGATGAAAAAGAATCCGGACTCAGAAAAATACTTAATTTCGGACATACACTCGCGCATGCAATCGAAAGTATTAACGGCATGGAAAAATATTATCACGGCGAATGTGTTTCCATGGGCATGCTTCCTATGTGTTCCGATAATATAAAGCCCCGGGTAAAATCCGTTTTGCAAAAACTTAATCTCCCGACGGAAATAAACGAAAAAGCAGACCTTATAATCTCTGCGGCAAGGCATGACAAAAAAGCAAGCGGCGGAAATATAACAATCGTAACGGTTGATGAAATAGGAAAATGCAATCTTAAAACCATTGCGTTTTCGGAATATGAAAACCTTATAAGAAAGGCGGCGGAAAAATGAAAAACACTTTTGGCAGCAGCATAAGCATTACTTTATTCGGCGAAAGCCACGGACAAAATATAGGCGCTGTAATAGACGGACTTCCCGCAGGCATATCTGTGGATACCGAAAAAATAGAATCTTATCTTGCAAAAAGACGCCCGTTCGGCAAAATTTCAACCCCCCGCCGGGAAAAAGATTCCTTTCGTATTGCAAGCGGTGTCTTCAACGGCAAAACATGCGGAACTCCGATATGCATTTTGATTGAAAATTCGGACACAAACAGTTCCGACTATGAAAAAAACCGTTTTTTGCCGCGTCCGTCGCATGCCGATTTTACGGCAGACTGCAAGTATCACGGTTTTCAGGACTACAGAGGCGGAGGACATTTCAGCGGCAGAATTACAGCTCCGGTAGTTGCCTGCGGCGGAATTATAATTCCGGCACTCAGAAAAAAAGGAATTGTAATCGCAACCCATATTAAAGAATGCGCCGAAATTTCGGACAGAAATTTTGAAGATTTTGAAAAAGACGCGGAAACTTTGAACAATATGGATTTTGCAGTGCTGGACAATGAAAAAAAAGAAAAAATGATTCTTGAAATAACGTCCGCCGCAAAAGACGGCGACAGCGTCGGCGGCATTTTGGAAACTGTTATCTGCGGCATGCCGAAAGGGATAGGCGAACCATACTTCGACAGTTTTGAAGGCGTTTTATCGCATGCATTGTTTTCAATCCCGGCACTACACGGCGTTGAGTTCGGCGCGGGATTCGGATTTGCCGGAATGAAAGGCTCTGACGCAAACGATCCTTTTGTTTTGAAAGACGGAAAAATTGTCACAAAAACCAACAACAGCGGCGGCATAAACGGCGGAATTTCAAACGGAATGCCCATAATTTTCAGAACTGTTTACCGCCCGACGCCTTCGATATCAAAAGAACAGCAAACAGTTAACCTATCCTCGATGAAACAGGAAAATATCTCTTTGAAAGGCCGTCACGATCCCTGCATACTGCATCGCGCAAGGGTCGTTCAGGACAGTGTCGCGGCTTTATGCTGCGCGGATCTTTTGTCGGTTAAATACGGCGGCGACTGGTTGGGTGAATAATGGAATACGGACTTATAGGCGAAAAACTCGGACACAGTTTTTCAAAAGAAATTCACAAAAAACTTTTCGGTTATGATTATATTTTAAAGGAAATACCGAAAGAAAACATAGACTCTTTTTTAAGAAAAAAAGATTTTAAGGCAATAAACGTTACAATACCATACAAGCAAACGGTTATTCCCTATCTTGACAATATAAGCGACGAAGCGAAAAAAATAGGCGCCGTAAATACTATAGTAAATAAAAACGGAGTCCTTTACGGTTCAAACACCGATTTTTTCGGGCTTAAATCTCTTATAGAAAGAACGGGCATTTCGCTTTTGAACAAAAAGGTATTGATTTTCGGAAGCGGCGGAACTTCAAAAACTGCTCTTTTCACGGCAAATAGTATGGGAGCCGGAAAAGTATTGCGGGTTTCCAGAACAAAAAACAGCGATTGCATAACATACGGCGGCGCTTTAAAATTTCATGCTGACGCAGATGTTATAATAAATACGACTCCCTGCGGAATGTATCCTGAAATTTACGCCTGCGCGGCGGAAATTGACTCTTTTCCGAATCTTTCCGGCGTAATCGACGCGGTATACAATCCCCTTCGTTCAAAACTTGTCTGCGATGCCATGGCAAAGAAAATTCCGGCATCGGGCGGACTTTATATGCTTGTCGCTCAGGCTGCGCGCGCCGCAGAACTTTTTACGGGTGAAAAAGTTCCGGAAGAAAAGATTGAAAAAATTTACAGAGATATTTATTTATCAAAGCAAAATATAGTTCTTGTCGGCATGCCCGGAAGCGGGAAATCCACCGTAGGAAAAATACTGAGCGAAAAATACGGACTTTATTTTGTTGACTGCGATACAGAAATAGAAAACTCGGAGAAAAAGACCATCCCCGAAATTTTCAAAGAACACGGCGAGCAATACTTCAGAAATGCGGAAACTTTAATAATCCGAAAACTTGCATGTATGCAGGGCGCAGTTATCTCAACCGGAGGAGGAGCCGTTCTCAACAAACAAAACATAGATGTTTTAAAGGAAAACGGCAGAATTTATTTTCTTGACCGTCCTGTTGAAGACATCGCGGTTTCACCTTCTCGGCCGCTTACGCAAAACCGCGAAATGCTGCTTAAAATATACCGCGAGCGATATTCGCTTTATTGTTCCGCAAGCGATGTCAAAATCTCTTGCACAACGTCTGAAAACGATGAGGCCTGCGCTGTATGGGAGGAGTTCTGCAATGAAAATTTTAATAATTAACGGTCCGAATATTAACATGCTTGGAATACGGGAACCGGATATATATGGGAAGCAGACATACAAAGATTTATGTAAAAAAATAAAACTTCACGCAAAGAAAAAAAATATAAAAGTCCGCTTTTATCAGTCAAACTTTGAGGGCAAACTTGTTACAAAAATTCAAAGATCGCTTGGCAAATTTGACGGTATCGTTATAAACCCTGCGGCATTTACGCACACGAGCGTCGCTTTGCTTGACGCCCTGAAAGCGGTAAATATTCCGGCCGTTGAAGTCCATATTTCAAACGTAGACTTGCGCGAGGACTTCAGAAGTATAAGTTATGTAAGAAATTACTGCGAAAAAACCATTTCAGGCCACGGTTTTGACGGATACATTGAAGCCGTTGACTTTTTGACAGAAAGAGAAAACAAAAAATGAAAGCAACTTTTTCATCTTCGCTCCCCGAAGGCACAATTAAAGCCCCGCCTTCAAAAAGCATATCGCACAGAGCATTGATATGCGGGGCACTATCGGAATGTTCGTCAATAGAAAACATTGCTTTTTCGGATGATATTTCCGCCACGCACTCGTGCCTTGAAGCACTCGGCGCAAAATTTTGCGGAAGCAAAACCGGAGGACTTATTCTTGATATGGTTCCCGACGGTGCCGAACTTTTCTGCAATGAAAGCGGAAGCACGCTTAGATTTTTGCTTCCGTTTTGCATGGCGTCGGGGAAAAAAATCAAACTTTACGGATCCGAGCGTCTTTTCAGTCGCCCTCTCGGCGTATATGAAGATATTGCAAAAACGCAGAATATAAGTTTTTTAAAAGAAAAAAATTCAGTTACCGTCTGCGGCACTCTTGAACCCGGGGATTTTACAATTCCGGGCAATATATCAAGCCAGTTTATTTCAGGATTGTTGTTTTTGCTTCCTATTCTTCACAAAGACAGCAATATTTTCATTACCGGAAATTTTGAAAGCAGGTCTTATGTCGACATGACTATAGACACTCTTGAAAAATTCGGAATAAAAATCGGCATTTCCGGTAACACTTTCCGCATTTTCGGAAACCAAAAATACAAAAACAGATCTTTTGCGGTAGAAGGAGATTACTCAAATGCCGCTTTTGCCGACGCTTTCAACTATATCGGCGGAAATGTGGAAATAACAGGTCTTAATCCCGATTCTTTGCAGGGCGACCGCGTATATAAAAGCATTTTTGAAAAAATCAAAAACGGAGAAACTCTTTTCGATATATCCGACTGTCCCGACCTTGCGCCGATTGCTTTCGTGCTCGCGGCTTTTTTCGGCAAAGTAACCTTTACCGGAACTTCAAGACTCAAAATCAAGGAAAGCGACCGTGCCTTATGCATGAAACAGGAACTTGCAAAGTGCAATGTAAAAACCGAAATTTCAGAAAATTCGGTTACGGTTTTCGGCGGAAACGTGCAAAAACCAACGCTAACCCTTGAAGGTCACAACGATCACAGAATTGTGATGGCTTTGTCGGTTCTCCTTGCAATAACCGGCGGCGCGATAGACGGAGCGCAGGCGGTTTCAAAAAGTTATCCGGAGTTTTTCGACTCATTAAAAGCGCTGAAGGCAGGTATAGAACTTTATGGAACTTAACAATAAAAAGAAAATTTTAATAGTAGGGCTCGGCCTTTTGGGCGGAAGTTACGCAAAAGCCCTGAAAAGACAAGGATTTACGGTTTATGCTATTACAAAAGAGCAAAAATCCATAGACTATGCCCTCCAAAATAATATAATCGACTGCGGAAAAACAACTGTGGAAAAAGATTTCCTCGATAAAGCAGACATTATAGTTTTTGCACTTTACCCGCATGTTTTTACCGAGTGGGTACAAACCTACGGACACCTTATAAAAAGCGGCACAATCTTGACCGATGTGACGGGCGTTAAGGAATGCGTAGTATATAAAATACAGTCTTTGCTTCCCTGCGGCGTCGAATTTATTGCGGCACATCCTATGGCAGGACGCGAAGTTTTCGGAGTTGAAAATGCAGACGATTCAATTTTCAAAGACGCAAACTATATTGTTGTCCCGACAGAAAAAAACTCCGAAGAAGCGATAGAGTTGTGCAAGCAGCTCGGAAAGGTCCTTGGATTTGCGAAAATATCAACTTTAAACCCGCAAAAGCATGATGAAATGATTGCGTTTCTTTCCCAACTTACTCACTGCATCGCCGTTTGCCTTATGTGCGCAAACGCAGACGATTCGCTCGTGCAGTACACCGGAGATTCATTCCGCGATCTTACCCGCATCGCAAATATAAACGATGATATGTGGAGCGAACTTTTCCTTCTTAATAAGAATTTCCTTTTAAAAGAAATGGAAGTCTTTGAAAAAAGTTTCAATGAACTCTACAATTATATAAAAACCGGCGACCGTGAAGGCATGCGTGAAATGATGCGATTGTCTTCATCTCGCCGCAAAAAATTCAACAAAGGAGTGTGAAATGTATGAATATGACATTCAGAAGAAAATTACCTATCCCGAAAGAAGTAAAAGAATTATATCCTGTAAGTCCTAAAGACGAACTTGTAAAATCAGCCCGTCAGCAGGAAATAAATGACGTTTTCGAAGGAAAATCGGACAAGTTTCTGCTTATTATAGGTCCATGTTCCGCAGACCGCAAAGACTCTGTTCTTGAATATATCTCATATCTGCGCCCCGTTGCAGACGAAGTACAGGACAAAATAATAATCATACCCAGAATCTACACCAACAAGCCCCGTACCACTGGCAACGGATACAAAGGCATGCTGCACCAGCCCGATCCGGAAAATGCTCCTGATATGTTCAAAGGAATCGTTGCAATACGCGACATTCATCTGTCCGCACTCAGGGACTACGGATTTACCTGCGCCGACGAAATGCTTTACCCTGAAAATCACAGATATTTGTCGGATCTTCTTGCATATGTTGCAGTAGGCGCGCGCTCGGTTGAAAACCAGCAGCACCGCCTTGTCGCAAGCGGACTTGATATCCCGGCAGGCATGAAAAACCCCACCGGCGGAGACCTTTCAATTATGATGAATTCAATAAAAGCTGCGCAGTCTTCCCATACTTTCATATACAGAGGCTGGGAAGTTCAGAGTACCGGCAACAAGTACAGTCACGCAATATTAAGAGGCTATACCGATTTTGCCGGAAAAAATATCTCGAACTATCATTACGAAGACCTTTTAAAACTTAAAGATTTATATAACGAGTCGAAACTTTTAAATCCTTCGGTTATAGTTGACACAAACCATGCAAATTCAGGCAAAAAATATCTCGAGCAAGTTCGTATTGCAAAAGAAGTTTTACACAGCCGCAACCAAAACAGCGATATAAAATCTCTTGTCAAAGGCCTTATGATTGAAAGTTACATCGAAGACGGCGCACAGCCTGCCGACGGACATGTTTTCGGCAAGTCAATTACCGACCCGTGTCTGGGCTGGGATAAAACCAAAGATTTAATTTTCAGAATTGCCGATAAATTATAATTATTTTTAAGAGAACAAATTTTAAAAAATAAAATTTGTTCTCTTTTTTTGCAAAAAAACTCTTGACAACTGTTTTTGCGTGTGATATAATTTAAATACAAAACAATAATGATTATTATTATCAATTAGGAAAAAACAATGAATCAACCGATAAAACATTCAAAGCAGCGGGAAGCGCTGTTCGAACTTCTCAAAAGCGTTACCTGCCATCCGGACGCCGAATGGCTTTACAACGAATTAAAAAAAGACTTTCCGAAAATAAGTCTTGCGACGGTGTATCGCAACTTGGGTCAGTTCTGCGCTCTCGGCAAAGCGATTCCGCTTTATATCGGCGACGGGACCGTAAGATATGACGCAAGGACATCCGCCCACAATCATTTTTTCTGTTCCTCGTGCCATAATCTTTACGATATAGGCGATGCCGAACTTTGCAAAACAGACGCGGCACTTGAAGAAAAATACGGTGTCAAAATAGATTCACATTCTTTTATTTTCTACGGAAAATGCAAAAATTGTATAAAAAATAAAATTTTAAAGGAGAAAAAATCATGAAAAAATTTGTATGTCCTGTTTGCGGTTACGTTCACGAAGGAGATACTCCTCCCGAAAGATGCCCTCAGTGCGGAGTTCCCGGTTCAAAATTCACAGAAGTCAAAGACAACGTCTTAAATTTTGTCTGCGAGCATGTAATAGGTGTTGGAGCAAAAGGCAAAATTGACGAAGAGGTTTACAACGGACTTAAGGCAAACTTTGAGGGAGAATGCACCGAAGTCGGAATGTATATTGCAATGAGCCGTCAGGCAATCCGCGAAGGTTATCCCGAAATCGGCGCCTTCTATCTGCAGGCAGCGCTTGAGGAAGCAGAACACGCAGCGAAATTTGCAGAACTTCTCGGAGAAGTGGTAACAGGTTCCACAAAGAAGAACCTTGAACTCAGAAGCGAAGCTGAATGCGGTGCTACTCTCGGAAAATTTGAGCTTGCAAAAAAGGCAAAAGAACTCGGCTACGACGCTATCCATGACACAGTTCATGAAATGGCAAAAGACGAAGCCCGCCATGGCAAAGGCTTTGAAGGTATGCTCAAAAGATATTTCAAATAACACCAGAAAGGTTAATTTAACATGAAAAAATACATTTGTCCGTGCGGATATGTTTATGATCCGGAAATCGGCGACCCCGAAAACGGTATAAATCCCGGTACTTCATGGGAAGATGTTCCCGAAAACTGGATCTGCCCTGTCTGCGGACTCGGCAAAGATTCGTTCGAGGAAGAATAATCGTATATAACAAAAAGCCTTCTCCTAAAGCAATGCGCTTTCATGGGAAGGCTTTTTATAGGCCCCTTTCAAATTGACTTTTTGGGGTATACGTGTTATAATATCGACAGAAAATCTTGCATAGCAAGTTTTGCGGCTCCGCCGTTTTTGCATTCCGTGCAACTGTCGCATTGACGGCTGCGCAAAAAGGCTCTTGCGAGCAAGCGTTTTTGCTTATGGTAAAATATCGGCAGAAAATTTTGCATAGCAAGTTTTGCGGCTCCGCCGCTTTTGCACTCCGTGCAACCGTCGCATTGACGGCTGCGCAAAAAAGTTCTTGCGAGCAAGCGTTTTTGCTTATGGTAAAATATCGGCAGAAAGTCTTGCAAAACAAGACTTTGCTTCGTCGCATTGGCAAACCTGCAAAATTCCCCGCAAACAAGTATTTTTATATTTTTTACATGCGTTATGAAAGCGGAAATACATATGAAAAACAATCAAAATCCGGTTCAGAAAATCGCCGTTATCGGATGCGGCAGATGGGGCTCTTTCATTGCCTGGTATCTTGACAAAACCGGGCACAGCATTACCCTTTACGGGCGTGAATCTTCTGCCAACATGCAAAAATTTCTGGACTGCAGAAAAAACGACATATTAACCTTGCCCGAGTCAGTTGCTCTTTCAACTGACCTTTGCTGCGTTTCTGACACGGACATTATTGCCATATCAATATGTTCGCAGAATCTGCGTTCTCTTGCCGGGGAACTCGCAAAAATCGGGATTAAAAACAAAATAATTGTTCTGTGCATGAAAGGAATTGAAATTTCAACCGGAAAGCGTCTTTCGCAGGTCATAACCGACATTGTCGA
>CAKSDR010000045.1 GCA_934446095.1 uncultured Eubacteriales bacterium
GAAGCGACATTCTCGTAAAAGGCGACAGGCTTTCAATGGCAAATTCGCTTGAAGTAAGAGTACCATACCTTGACAAGGAGGTTTTTGCGGCGGCAAAAGATCTTACGCGAAAAGATAAACTTTCCCACGGAACTACAAAGTATATATTAAGACACGCTTTTCGCGATATGCTGAACGAAGAAACCGTAAAAAGACCGAAACTCGGATATCCCGTGCCGGTAAGGCTGTGGCTTAAAGACGAACTTTACGACTGGGCTGCAAATATAATCATGTCGCCTTACGCGGATGAATTTATAGACAAAAAAGCCGTTTTAAAGATGCTTGAGGACCATAGAACCGGAAAATGCGATAATTATAAGCCCTTGTGGAATATAATGACGTTTATAACATGGTATAAACTCTATGTTGCCGAAATAGAGAATACGAGAAAAAGGGTTTTGGCAGGGGAACTCTGAAATTTTGTTTTTGCCGGAGGAAACAGTTATAAAAAGAAAAATTTATAAAGTATTTTCATACTTTGTTGCGGTTTTGGCGATTGCACTTTCACTGCTTATGATATTCTTTTCGGAAAAAATTGACACTGCAATATCGGAAACAGTTTTGCCGGATGACGGTAAAATAATGATACCTGACTGTAAAAATCTCTCGGCAAAATGCAATTCCGATAAAATAGATGTTGATTTTTATAACCCGGAAAACAATAACTGCTATCTTAAAGTGACCGTTATACTTTCGGAAACAAGCGAGATTATCTATGAATCAACCGTTGTAAGCCCGGGTGAAAGAGTAAATTCTGTCAGAATGTCAAAAATTTTTTCAAAACCCGGAATTTACGATATAAAAATAAAAATCGACGCGTACAGAATAGATACTTTTTCATATCTGAACGGCATTTTGTTTTCCGAAAAACTTGAGGTCAAAAAGTAATTTTTGTTGACAAAAGTTTTTAAAAATGATATCATATCCTGTAAATGTGCATATAAAATGTCAGTACCCAGACATACGGCCGCGCGGTATACGCCGAAAGGTATTACACGTGAGGAAAGTCCGGGCTTCATACAGCAGGGATAACGGATAACGTCCGCCGAGGGTGACCTTAGGGAAAGTGCAACAGAAAAAAACCGCCCGCAAGGGTAAGGATGAAAAGGCGAGGCAAGAGCTCACCGGCGGCATGGAGACATGCCGGCCGTGTAAACCCTATCCGAAGCAACACCGTATGCGGAAGGTGCGTGTTTTAAACACGCAGTGTCAGCTGGACATATTCCGCGGGTGGCAAGGATTTCTGCGGCAACGCAGAAACAAGATAGATGGCCGTTTAATACAGAACCCGGCTTACGGCTGGGTATTGATATTTTATATGCATAGAGGGAAGCGGGACCGCAAAAATTTTTGCGGTTTTGTTTATTTTGCGCAAAATGCCGTTGGTTTTACAGTTAATAAAAGTTGCTGCGGATATCCGCAGCGTTTTTATTATAAAAAACGATTGATAAATTATGCCGAAAGATATATAATAGTAAAAAAGCAAAAAATATAATTTTTGCGAGAGGATATATATTATGAGTTATACAAACGCCAGACTTTCAGAATATAAAAATTACATAAAAGGAAAAACCTGCGCGGTTTTGGGTGTTGGAATAAGCAATATTCCGCTTATAAGATTTCTTGTTGAAAACGGCGCCAAGGTGACGGCGCGCGACAAAAAAACAAGGGAACAGATATGCAAAAACAACGAACTTAATATAGATGAACTTGAAAAATGCGGCGTGAAATTTATAAACGGCGAAGATTATCTTTGCGGTCTTTGCGAAGAAATTATTTTCAAAACGCCGGGGCTCAGACATGACAACGAAAAAATATCTGATGCTTACATGCGAGGCGCACATGTGACAAGCGAAATGGAAACATTTCTTGCCCTTTGTCCGTCCAAAATCATTGCGGTAACCGGCAGTGACGGAAAGACGACTACGACGACGCTTATATCGGAAATATTGAAAAGCGCCGGAAAAAAAGTGCATCTCGGCGGAAATATAGGAAAGCCGCTTTTGTATAATGTAGGAAATATAAATCCTGATGATTTTGCGGTTCTTGAACTTTCAAGTTTTCAGCTTCACTCAATTAACAGATTTGAAAATAAAGGCGCGCCTTTTTCTCATGTTTCGTTTCCCGATGTCGCGGTGGTTACGAATATAAGCAAGAATCACCTTGACTGGCATACCGATTATGAAGAATATATAGACTCCAAAAGAGCAATTTTTAAATTTATAAGACCCGGTGGAAAACTTGTTACAAATATAGGCAATGAAATAACCGCAGAATTTGCAAAAGAAGCTGCAGACATGAATATTCCGGTTGAACTTTTTTCATCAAAAACCGATTCCGGAAAATACTATTGCGACGCCGGCGCAATATATGAGGACAAAACTCCTATACTTTTAAGAAGCGAAATTGTACTGCCCGGCGACCACAATGCGGAAAACTATATGGCGGCAATTGCCGCGACAAGAGAATATGCGGATATTGAATGCGTAAGGAACGTTGCGCGTTCGTTTTCGGGAGTTGAACACAGACTCGAATTTGTAAGGGAACTTGACGGTGTAAAATACTATAACAGTTCAATCGACTCTTCTCCGTCTCGGACCCTTGCGGCAATAAAATCATTTGCAAAATCCGATGAAAAAAATCTTTTGCTTATAATGGGAGGCTATGATAAAAATATACCTTACGACTGCATCGGGCAAGAAGTTTGCGCAAGGGCAAAGGCAGTTTTCCTGTGCGGAAATACCGCGGAAAAAATAAAATCCGCTGTAGAAAATGCGGAAAATTTTGACGCAAGCACAAAAATATTCATGTGCGGCGACCTTAAAAATGCGGTACTGCACGCAAAGGATTATGCGAAAGCACACGATGTTGTTATTCTTACCCCGGCAAGCGCAAGTTTTGACGCATTTTTGAATTTTGAACAGCGGGGGAGATATTTTAAAGATATAGTACGGTCTTTTTAAGGGAAATACGAAAATGAAAAATGATATTATTGATTTATATGAAAAATTGTCACGTGTGCCGACTGTAAGCGGAAGTGAAAGTTTTAATGCCGAAAAAATCGCGGAAATTGTAAACGAATATACAGATTTTTTTGACAGTTTTAAAATTACACCTTCGGGAAGCGTAAATTTTTACCGCAGATCCAAAGTGAAAGACGCTCCGAAAGTAATTTTTGACGCGCATATAGATACTGTGGGATTTATGGTAAAGGAAATACTTGACGGGGGATTTGTCCGCGTATGCGGCGTTGGCGGAATTGACGCGAGAATACTTCCTGCCAAGGTTATAGAAATATACGGAAAAAAAACAATACCCGCAGTGTTTATTTCTGTTCCGCCGCATCTTGGCAGAAACGAAAAGAAAGAGGGAATATTCCCCGAACTTTGCGATCTTTTGCTTGATACGGGACTTGCAAAGGAAGAACTTGAAAAAGTTGTTTCACTAGGAGATTTTTGCGGTTATTCGGACGGAAATTTAAACCTTTTGAACGGAAATTTATGCGGCAAAAGCATGGACGATAAAATATGCGCGAGCGTCGTGATATGCGCTGCCGAAATGATTGGAAAAAACAAAAAATATAACAATAACCTCGATATTTGCGTAAGTTTAAGTTCATCGGAAGAAGTTTCCGGAACAGGTATAAAAACAACGGGATTTACAGAGAACGCCGACGCGGCAATAGTGCTTGATGTAAACTTCGGCAGAACGCCGGATATTCCCGAGAGGGAAAGTTATGTTCCGGGCGACGGCTGCGGAGTATCTTATTCGTCTACTACAAGCAGAACTTTAACCGAACTTTTAATAAAATACGCACAAGAATGCGGCATAAAACTGCAGACTATGGTGGAAACAAACCATACGGGAACAAACGCTCACGCGCTGGAAATTGCAGGTTCCGGCACCCCGTGCGCCGTGCTTTCCGTGCCTTTGAGATATATGCATACCTACAGCGAGGTTGTAAATGTCGATGACGCTTTTGGGGCATGCAGTGTTCTTTCCGAATTTGCAGTCAGATTTTATGATGACTATAAAAGAATTTCAAAAGGAAAAATTATAAAAAAGGCAGAGGGCAAAAAATGAGCGATTTATTTGAAAAACTGTGTCTTGCAAGCGGGGTTTCCGGATTTGAAGAAGAAGTTTTGAAAATCATACAGGAAGAAGTTTATGATTTTGCAAGCGAGATGTATTATGATAAAATAGGAAATCTTATAGTAAAGAAAAACGGACGTAAGACTCCGGAAAAGAAAGTTCTTTTTTCATGCCACGCAGATGAAGTAGGTTTTGTAATAAATAATATAAACAGCGACGGCACCTTGAGTTTTGACAGTATCGGCATGGACTGCAAAATCATGCCGGGCAAAAGGGTGCTTATAGGCAAGGACAAAATTCCTGGCGTTATCGCCGCAAAGCCCGCTCATCTGATCCCCAAAGATGAGAAAAACAAGGAAATTCCATGCGATAAACTGTATATAGATATAGGAGCAAAGTCAAAAGAAGAGGCGAAATGTAAAAATGTTTATGCTTCTTTTGCGGTGTTCGTTCCTGAATTTATACGCGCAGGCAGCAGAATAATTTCAAAGGCAATAGACGACAGGATAGGCTGCGAAATACTATGCAGCCTTATAAAGCAGGATCTGGAGTACGATACTTATTTTGCTTTCTGCACGGGGGAAGAACTGGGACTTAGAGGTTCCGCTGCCGTTGCCGGAAATTTAAAGCCGGATGTCTGCGTCGTTGTCGAAAGTACGACGGCAAACGATATTTACGGAGTTTGCGGCCCGGATAAGGTTTGCACTCTCGGGGGAGGCGCTGTCGTTCCTTTTATTGACGGCGCGACGTTTTACGACAGGGACTTGCACGAAAAAGTTTTAAGTCTTGCAAAACGAGAAAAAATTGCCGTGCAGACAAAAACGAAAGTTGCGGGAGGAACCGATGCCGCTTCGTATCAGAAAGGTTGTTCCGGCGCAAAAGTTATAGGTATTGCGCTTCCGGCAAGATATATCCACACGGGTGCATGCATGTCCGACATAAGAGACGTTGAAAATCTGAAAAAACTTGCAAACGCACTTTTGCAGAAAATACATTCGTTTTAAAGGTGATATGATGATTGAATTTATAAAAAAATATCTGAATTTGTGTCCGGTTGCCGGAAATGAAAAAGAAGCGGCGGATTTTATTAAAAATACTGTAAGCGTTTATGCCGACGAATGCTATACCGATAACATGGGAAATTTGATTGCATTTTGCAAAAGCGCTCAAAAGAAAGCAAAAAAACTTCTTATAACATGTAATCTTGATGTTTTTGGAGGAGTTGTGACATATATAGACGAATCCGGCAAAATTTCAATATCCAAACTCGGAGAAGCAAACTTTAGTCCGGGTACCGGTGTAAGATTTTCAGGCGGAACTTGCGGCGTGCTTGAAAAAGACAACGAAAATTTTTTTGCGGATATCGGTTCTTCGAGCAAAGAAGAAAGCGAAAGGCATGTTAAAATAGGAGAAGCCGTGACTGCCGGCAGCAATTTGCAAAAATTGCTGAATGGAAAAATTTTTGGGTTCTGTGCCGACGATATCGCTGCAGTTTATATTCTTTGCAGTCTTTTAAAGGAAAAAGAAAAAAGCGCATACGATATATATTACGTTTTTTCTTCGCAGAGCAAACTCGGATTTCGCGGCATACAGACGGCTGCATATAATATAAATCCAGACGAAGCAATTATTGTTGATTCGTTTGATGCTGACGGAAAAAATTCCGGAATTGCCGTCGGCGGCGGGTGCGGAGTAAGAGTAAAGGACGGAATGTGCATAAGTTCTCCGCAGTTTTGCGAAAGTCTTTGCGTTCTTGCGGAAGAAAACAATATAAAATATAAGAAAATAATAACAGACGGCAAGTCTGAAGCAAAGTTTGTAAGCGCCGCTGCAGAAGGCTGCCGCTTTGCCGGGGTTTGCATTCCTGCAAAACGCACCGGATTATTTTCCGTAATATCGGAAAATGACATATCGTGCGCAAAGAATTTGCTGTCCGAATATATCAAAAGAGGAATATAAAATGGAAAATTTGGAAAAACTTATAAAAATTGCGGAAGAAACTGAAAAGGAACTTATACAAAATAAAATTTTTGAACGCATTGAAAATATCGCTTTTAAAAATCAGGTAAAAGTCATGAACGCTTTTTCAGAGTACAAAGTGTCGGAATCACACTTTATGCCGTCGTCGGGATACGGATACGACGACAGGGGAAGGGATACGCTTGACAGTATATTTGCAAGGGTTTTTGAGGCGGAGGACGCTTTTGTAAGACATACGATAGTGTCAGGCACACAAAGTTTATGCATAGGATTGTTCGGTCTTTTGAGGACCGGAGATACCATGCTTTCAATTACAGGAAAACCTTACGATACGCTTGAAGAAGTAATAGGAATAAGAGGAAGCGGAAACGGTTCTCTTAAGGACTACGGAATAAAATATGAGCAGATAGATCTTTCCGACGGAAAAATAAACTTTGACGCAGTAAAGGAAAGCATAGAAAAAGACCCGAAAATCAAAGTGGTTTTTCTCCAGAGGTCAAAGGGGTACAGCATAAGACCGACGCTGTCGTCCGAAGAAATAGGAAAAGCGGCGGAGTTTGTACATAATATAAAAAAAGATATTTATGTCGTTGTTGATAACTGCTACGGCGAGTTCTGCGATGAACACGAACCGACATATTACGGCGCGGACATGATAATAGGATCTCTTATAAAGAACCCGGGCGGCGGAATGGCGGAAACCGGAGGATATATTGCCGGGACAAAAAAAGCGGTGGAACTTGCATCATACAGGCTTACAACTCCCGGCATCGGAAAAGAAGCCGGCGCAAGCCTGGGACAGACAAAAAATATGTATAAAGGGCTTTTTTATGCTCCGCATACCGTGTGTCAGGCGTTGAAAACCGCAGTATTCGCATCAAGACTTTTTGAAAAATTCGGATTTGAAGTATACCCGGCTTCGAATGAAGCAAGACACGATATTATCCAGACAATAAGCCTCTTCTCCGAAGAGAAGATGCTTTCCTTCTGCAGGGGACTGCAGAAGGGCTCTCCTATTGACTCAAACGTTGTGCCCGAAGGGTGCGATATGCCGGGATATGCGGACAAGGTGGTTATGGCAGCAGGCGCTTTCACTCAAGGCTCGTCAATAGAACTTTCTGCAGACGGTCCGATAAGAGAACCGTTTACAGTATATCTTCAGGGCGGACTCACTTATGAAAGCGGAAAACTCGGAATATTGTATGCACTTAAAGAAGTTCAAAATATATGATGTTGTGAAATTTGCACAATAATTTCTTGAAAAAAGTTTAAAACCGATAAAAAAACTGAATATTTTTCATAAAAAAAGTGCAAATATGATTTTTGTAAAAACTTTTGACACAGAAATAACATATTTTTTAGACGTAATGTGAAATTAACTGTAATTTTTTGTAGAAAATTTGTATTGACAAGAGGAAAAATAAATGATATAATCCTCAATTGCGTAGGATTATATCAATTTTGTAATAAATTGTGTAATCGGATTTTAAATTTACCTGCGGTAAGTTATTTTTATCCCTGCCGGTAAGGTCCTTGGGATAAACAATTGAAAGGGTCACGGATATGGAATGGCTTAAATATTTTAATTTTGCGGTCGCAGTGTTATTTTCGTTGTGTTATGCTTATCAATATATATATATTATTGTGGGGTGCATCTGCAAACCCGTAAAGTTTCCCGACGTAAAGCCGAGGAACAGGTTTGCGGTGATAATTTCCGCAAGAAATGAAGAAAAAGTAATAGGCAATTTGATTGAGAGCATAAAAAGGCAGGATTATCCGAGCGAACTTGTGGACATTTATGTTGTTGCCGATAACTGCACGGACAATACAAAAGGCGTATGCGAAAAACTCGGAGCATATGTATATGAAAGATTTGACAGCGAAAGGGTAGGCAAAGGATATGCGCTAAACTTTCTTTTCGGCAAAATATTCGAAAAATATTCGGAAGATTATTACGACGGATATTTTATCATTGATGCCGACAATCTTTTGGACGAGCATTATATAAGCGAAATGAACAAGTGCTTTTCTGCAGGACACAGAATAATCACGAGTTACAGAAACTCAAAAAATTATGCAGCAAACTGGATTTCATCAGGCTATGCTCTGTGGTTTTTGAGAGAGGGAAGACATCTGAACAACCCGAGATTTATACTCGGAACTTCATGCGCCGTTTCGGGCACGGGATTTTTGGTTCATAGAGATATTATAAAACGTCAGCATGGCTGGAAACATTTTCTTCTTACTGAAGATATAGAATTTTCAATAGACAATGTTCTCCATGGCGAAAAGATCGCATATTGCCATTCAGCAATGATTTATGACGAACAGCCCACGACGTTTTCGCAGTCATGGACTCAGCGTCTTCGCTGGTCAAAAGGATTTCTGCAGGTAATAAAACATTACGGAAGTTCCCTTATAAAGGCAATTTTCTGCGGCAAGGGATTTTCAAACTTTGATATGCTTTTTACAATAGCGCCCGCTTTTGTGATTTCAACATTGAGTATTGTTGTGAATGTCGCAGGGTTAATATACGGATGCGTAATAAGACCGGTGTATGCTTTTGACGCAGTTGTAGAAACATCAAAGATTTTCTTCGGAGTATATCTTGTATTGTTTGCCGTAGGACTTATAACGGGTATATTCGAATGGAAAAATATTTATTGTTCAACCGGAAGAAAAATATGGTCTTTCTTTACTTTCCCGATATTTATGATTACGTATATACCGATTTCGCTTGCGGCTTTCTTCTCGAAAGTTAAGTGGAAACCGATAGAGCACACGCAGTCGGTAAAAATAGAAGATCTTAAAAAATAACAGTAACGCCGCTTAATGCGGCGTCTTTTTATTTTTCTTAACCGAATACGTTGTTTTTTATGACAGAAATGCAGAAAAGAAAAAAGTAAATGTTTGTTGCAAAAAAGACGCTTGACATAAAAAACGCGGGTTTGTTGTTTTTAAAACCGTATAGCACAATAACTGATGAAAAAATCAGCGTCATTAAAATCATAAGAAGCGTCAGAAAAAACAACTTCAGGTTAAAAAACAAAACCGGCACCGAGAAGGCCGAGAGAAGAGAAAAAAAGAAAATGATATAAACACCTTTTTTATAATTTGCATCGTTCAGGCATTTTTGATCCGAACAGACCCTGTATGCACATATTCCGTACAATAAAAAGGAAAGTCTGTGTATAAGCGGGTAAAAGTAAAACGGAATCACGGGAAAGTCAATGTCAAGTTCCAAGTAGAATTTTTCCGGAGAAACCAGAAAATATTCCGACAGAAAGCAGAAAATAAGGGAATAAGAAACGTTTGTAATTAACTCTTTTGCATGTGAAATGCTTTTCATTTTTTGCCTCCTTAAAACTTCTGAATTTTATTATCCGGTTGACAACAATAATAAAATAATATATAATAATAATGTGTAAAATTAACAAGATAACGGAGAAATTATGCTGTTTTCACTTTTAAATTCCGGAAACGATATGCGGGTAATAATAACTCAGATAGCGTTTACGCTGATAATCGTTCTGATATCATTGTCAGTACATGAATACGCGCACGGATATGCGGCGTACAAACTCGGTGACAATACCGCGTATAATTTCGGCAGACTTACTTTAAATCCATTAAAACATATCGATTTTTTGGGCATGCTTTGCATGCTTTTGTTTGGGTTCGGCTGGGCAAAACCGGTTCCCATAAATTCGAGAAACTTTAAAAAGACAAGACGCGATATTGCAATAGTTTCGGTTGCGGGACCTGTTTCAAACCTCGTGCTTGCAATAATAGGCATTATTCTTTTGAATGTTGTAAAAGTGCTTTTTGTGCGTAACTATATATCGCTGAACGAATATGAAATGATGCTTTACTCAAATGCCAGCATATTTTTCTATTTGTTTTCGTACATGAATATAAGTCTTGCAGTGTTTAACTTTTTGCCGATACCTCCGCTTGACGGCTCAAGGCTTATAACTGTTATTTTGCCGAAAAAAATGGCCCTTCTTTCCTTTAAATATGAAAGATATGTTCAGATAGCACTGTTTGTATTGCTTTATTTGGGAGCGTTTACAAATATAATATCGACTTGCGTTGACGCAATTTTCAACGGAATTTCGTATCTTGTGACATTGATACCGATATTCAGAATATGATTTAAAAGTGTGTGAAAATGAACAGAACGACAGAAGAAAACAATCTTGAATTGTTTGAAAGAGAAAACAATGCGCCGACCTTTAAACTTGAGAGGTTTGAAGGTCCGCTTGACTTGCTTCTTTCACTTATTTCAAAAAACAAAGTTGATATTTACGATATTCCCATATCGGTTATTTTTGACCAGTATATGGAATATATACACAGTATGGAACTTTTCAATATGGAAATTGCCTCTTCTTTTATAGTTATGGCTTCTCAGCTTATGCTAATAAAATCAAGGCTTCTTTTGCCGGTTCACGAAGATGAAGAGGACCCCAGAAAAGAACTTGTGGACATGCTTTTGGAATATCAAAGAGCTAAAATGACAGCGGAAGTTTTGCATGACAGAGAACTTACCTTTTGG